>NZ_CP101156.1:3300000-3523614 GCF_024298845.1 Natronosalvus amylolyticus | reverse complement strand
CTATCAGTCATAAACATAAACAGCAAATATTATTACCTTGTATGTACAAGCCTGTGCTACGATGAGCATATCAGAGCCGTTTCAGACGAGCGAACCCGACAGAGGCACGTGGGACGACGTCCGAGAACTGCCACCCAGCGCCAAACTCGTAGCGAAAGTTCTCGAGTACAACGAGACGATGACCCAACAGCAGATCGCCGAAGAGAGTCTGCTCCCGGCCCGCACAGTCAGGTACGCCCTGAACCGACTGGACGAAGAGAACGTCATCGAGTCGCGCTTTTCGTTCTCCGATGCACGCAAGCGGTTGTACTCACTCGAGATCGAACACTAACTGCAACTGACGTATCACTCGAGATCGAATATCACCGTTAGCACCTTACCGGTCGACCAACCACGAGTTCTCGAGTTTTCGTTCACTTTCACCCCAGTCACGCAATCCCTTTAGGCGATGGCGAACAAGGTCGCCGTAGATGACGCGGGTGACACACACGGGCGACACCCATATCGGGTACCAGCAGTACAACACGCCCGAGCGACGACGGGACTTTCTCGAGGCGTTCAGTGCAGTCGCTGACGATGCAATTGCCGAGAACGTCGACGCGCTCGTCCACGCTGGCGACCTCTTTCACGACCGACGGCCCAGCCTGCTCGATCTGCAAGGGACCGTCGAAATCTTACGGCGACTAGCCGATGCCGACATCCCCTTCCTTGCCGTCGTCGGGAACCACGAGGGCAAACGCGACGCCCAGTGGCTCGACCTCTTTGCGGATCTGGGGCTGGCGACCCGACTCGGAGCGTCCCCTGTGGTCGTCGACGATCTGGCGCTTTACGGGCTCGATTTCGTGCCGCGTTCCAGACGTGAGGACCTCCCATACGACTTCGATCCCGTTCCCGAGGACGCCGAGCATACGACGCTCGTCAGCCACGGCCTATTCGAACCGTTCGCTCACGCCGATTGGGACACCGAAACCGTCCTCGAGCGCTCGAACGTGACGTTCGATGCGATGTTACTCGGGGACAATCACGCCCCGGACACCGCCGAAGTGCGGGGTACCTGGGTCACCTACTGTGGTTCCACCGAGCGCGCGAGTGCGAGCGAGCGAGACGACCGCGGGTACAACCTCGTCACGTTCGAGAGCGACGTCACCATCAGCCGACGATCTGTTCCCGACACCCGCGAGTTCGTGTTCGTCGACGTCGAACTGGGCGAGGAAGAAGGAATCGACCGCGTTCAGGAACGCGTTCGAGAGTACGACCTCGAGGACGCCGTCGTCATCGTCACCGTAGAAGGTGACGGGCGACCGATCACACCCGCAACGGTTGAGGAGTTAGCCCTCGAGCGAGGTGCGCTGGTCGCTCGGGTCAACGACCGACGGGAGATTTCCGACACCGACGACGAGGTGACCGTCAGTTTCGCAGATCCGGACGCGGCCGTTCGAAAGCGTGTGCGGGAGATGGGACTGAGTAACGCAGCCCTCGAAATCGACGAAACCGTGCGTGACAGCGAGTTGGCGGATTCGAACGTGCGTGAGGCCGTCGAGCGTCGCGTGACGGAACTGCTCGAGGCCGACGAATCGGCGTTCGCACCCGCGCCGAATCGAGACCCGGACGAGGTGAACACGCTGGCTGATTCGCTCTCCGAAGACGCCGATTCCGAAGGCGACCACGCGGAAGAGGGCGCAAGCGACGTAACCCCCTCGAACGACGGGGCCGATACGGAGAGGGTTGATGATACCGATGGGAAAGATACCACGAACCCAGCCGACGAAAACGACGAATCGAGTGTTGTCGACGAGAGCGAAGACTCGAGTACAGTCGGTAAAAAAGACGAATCGGGCAGGGCCGATGAAAGCGACGAATCGAAAGAGTCGACGACTTCACTGGGTGATTTCGCATGAGAGTACTTTCACTCCGACTGAAAAACTTCAAGTGCTATGGGGAAGCCGAACTGGGGCTCGAGGACGGCGTCACCGTCGTCCACGGCGTCAACGGAAGCGGTAAATCGACGCTACTCGAGGCGATTTTCTTCGCTCTGTACGGGTCGAAGGCACTCGACAACCGTACCCTCGACGATGTCATCACCACCGGCGAAGAGGAAACGTCGGTCGAACTCACGTTCAGCCACGATGGAGAGCGGTACCGTATCCAGCGTGAACTGAAACTTCGCGGCGACCGAGCCACCACGACGACGTGTGTCCTCGAGTTGTCCGATGGCTCGGTCGAAGGGGCGCGGGACGTCCGACAGGCGGTTACCGAACTGTTGCGGATGGACGCCGACGCGTTCGTCAACTGTGCGTACGTCAGGCAGGGCGAGGTGAACAAGTTGATTCACGCCTCGCCACGTGAGCGACAGGACATGATCGACGAGTTGCTCCAGCTGGGCGCACTCGAGGAGTATCGAGAGCGCGCGAGCGAAGCACGACTCGGGGTCAAAGACGTCCTCGACCGACAGGAGGGCGCACTCGAGAAACTGCGAGAACAGATCGAACAGAAAGAACACAAGGAGTTACACGAGCGACTCAACGGACTCGAAAGTCGCCGAGCCGAGGTGACCGAACAGATCGACAACTACAGCCAGCAACGCGACGCTGCACAGGCGACACTCGAGGAGGCCGAAACGACACTCGAGCAGTACGAGGACACGCGGGAGGAAATCGACGTCCTCGAGGAGGAAATCGAGGCGTTACGGTCGACGATCAAAGCCACGGAATCCGAACGCGAGGAGCTGCTCGAAGCGATCACCGCGCTCGAAGACGAACGGTCGGAGACGGAAGCGGACAGAGACGAGACGGTAGCCTCTCTGGCGCTCGAGGTTTCGGGAGACTCCTCGAGCGAAACCGAGATTCGCGAGACCGTCGAGGATCGCCTCGATACTATCGGGGACCGCGACGAAGAGCTTCGAGACCAGTTACAGACCCAGCAGATCGAAATCGAAGGGAAACAGAACGAGCTCGAGACGTTGCGATCGCGTGCCGAAGAACTCGAGGACGAAGCTGCTGAGGCGAGGACGGAGGCGTCGGAACTGGCCGAAACAATCGAAGAGGACGAGGAGACCATCGAGCAACGAACCGAAAAACGAGCGAATCTCGAGAAGACGATCGAGACGGCACGGGCGACGTTCGAGGGAGCCCCGGTCGACGTCGGTGAGGCGGCCGCGTACCATGAGGAGTGTGTCGAAGCGCGTGACGAGTGTCAGTCCGAACTGGCGTCGATCGACGCGAAGATCGAGGCCCTCGAGTCGTCGATCGAGGAGGGCCAGGCCCTCCTCGCCGAAGGCAACTGCCCCGAGTGTGGTCAGCCAGTGGAGGATTCGCCACACGTCGACGTTCTCGAGGAGCGTCGGGAAGAACTCGCCGACCTGGAGGACACACGAGAGTCGTGCGTCGAGGCCCTCGAGGAAGCTCGTGGGGCGCTCGAGTCGGCCGAATCGCTGGTCGAAGCCGAACGGACGATTCGCGAGATCCAAGAACGGATCAGCGATGCGACGACGCTCCTCGAGGAGAAACGCGAACGACTCGAGGAACGTCGCGAGCGACGTGAAACGCTGCTCGAACGGGCGGTCGAACTGGAAGAGACGGCAGCGGCCAAGCGTGAAACAAGTGCGGAGATCGAGGCCGAAATCGAGTCGGCTCGAGAGCAACTCGGCGAAATCAACGGCGAACGGGCCGAGATCCGTACCGAACGCGAAACCCTCGAGACGGTTGCGGACCAAACTGACCGGCTCGCCGACCTCGAGCAACGGATCGACACGGTACGCGAGAAACGCGCGAGTAAAGCCGAGTTGAACGACGAGCGGCGGGACAGGCTCACCGAAAAACGCGAGCGCAAACGAGAACTCGAGGCCGAGTTCGATCCCTCGAAGGTGGAAGAAGCGCGGACGAAAAAGCAAAACGCCCGGGATTATCTCGAGCAGGTCGAACCCAGACTCGAGGAACTCGAGGAGACGCGCGAGGAAGTGCAGGGCGCAATCGGAGCCGTCGAACGGGAACTCGAGAACCTCGAGGAACTGCGAGCGGACCTCGAGCGGGTAAAAGCACGGTGTGAGGACTTACAATCGCTGTACGACGAAGCCGAAACCCTGCAGACGACCTACGGGGAACTGCGGGCCGAACTGCGCCAGCGAAACGTCGATACGCTCGAGCGCCTGCTCAACGAGACGTTCGAACTGGTGTATCAGAACGATTCCTACGCGTCCATCGATCTCGACGGGTCGTATCGTCTAACGGTCTATCAGAAAGACGGCGAAGCGCTGGAACCCGAACAGCTATCGGGTGGCGAACGGGCGCTGTTCAATTTGAGTCTTCGCTGTGCCATCTATCGGTTGCTCGCCGAAGGTGTCGAGGGGGCTGCACCCATGCCACCGTTGATTCTGGACGAGCCGACGGTGTTTCTCGATTCGGGCCACGTCACCCAGCTGGTTTCGCTCATCGAGTCGATGCGCCAGTTGGGCGTCGAACAGATTCTCGTGGTCAGCCACGACGAGGAGCTAGTCGGGGCCGCCGACGACCTCGTTCGAGTCGAGAAGGACGCTACCTCGAATCGCTCGCGTATCGAACGCGGTGAGCCACCCGAAGCCGCATTGCTCGCCGCCGGCTCGGACTAACGCTTCGGTCTGAGCGCTTTTCGAACGACTGGCCACGATTCCAGCTATTCCTCGAGTGAGAGCGATCGAAGCGTCTCGAGCGTTTGCCGCATCGACTCGGTGGTCCGGTAGCCGCGTTCGCCACCGACTTGCGTTTTAGCGAGCACGCCGGCAGCCGTCAACAGGGTGAGGCGTCCGTGCAAGTCACTTTCACAGAAGTCAGTCGTCTCGAGCAGTTCTCGGACGCCCAGCGGCCCTCTATCGGCGAGTTCGACGAGGAGCCCGAGCGTTCGCTCGTCGGGTGTCGCGAGTATCAGTGTACGAATATCGTCCGGGATAGCCCGTGCCGCAGTTTCTAACGGCGATTCGCCTTCGAGATGCTCGAGGCGGTCGTTGTCGACGTGTTTCGTGACGTTCGTTTCCGGATCGCGAACGAGACTCGAGTCACTCGAGCGTTTGAGCAGGAGGTACCGAGTACCGTCGGTATCGACGACGACGTTCATGCATCCCCCGATGTTTCGTCTGTGGTCGTCGTTTCTTCTCCGGACGCAGCCTCGATGGTTGCGGCCACGTCACGATAGCGTCTGAGCGCAAAGATAGAGAGTAAGAGTCCACCACCCAGAAAGAGCCAGCCGGCCCGTTGATTCGTCTGAAAGATGAGAAAGAGGGTGCCGAGTGAGAGCGCTATGAGCGCCGCCTTGATGACCATGACGAGCACCCAGAACTGGGTCGTCAGCTGCGGATCGGTATCTCCAGCGTTTTCGGAAACGTCCGGAATCGTGAGCGAGTCGCTGGTCGGGTCCCGAAACTCCGCTTCGGGGTCGTATTCGTCCGGTTCGTGCTCGCTCGGCTCGAAGTCCACACGTCGAAGACGTTCGCAGTGTGCAAAAAACGTTCGCGTTGTTGTCTGGCCGCTGATTCGGCGAAAAAGCAGCACGCGGGATGACGCCTGTGCACCGATCAGGCGAGTTCTTCGAGCGAGAGTGTTCGCGTGGTCTCTACCCACGCGAGGGGATTTTCGGCGTCATAGAAGACGACGCCCTCGTCCGTTTCGTATGACTCGATCGTGGCCGTTCCATCGGGTTGGCCACGCGGTTCGCTTCCGTCCGTCGTATCGTCATTAACACGGATAGACACGGCAATTACCTCAACCCATGCTATGTGTTACCACGTTATATGTCTTGTTGCCCAGCTATCGGCTGTCCAACAGGTTGACGACCGGTGGCGACGACCGTTCTTCCGCGTGCTACCGACGAGTTGCCAGGCGATTCGAGTGGGTTTTTACCGGACGCCTACAAAGCAGGATATCATGAGTGATTCGGGGCAGACTGGGTTGGACGCCTTCGCCGCGGACGACGACGAGCGCCCGGCAGCAGAAGCCGCCCACGTCGCCGGCAACGGCGGTTCGAGTGCAAGCGAGGTGATCGACGTGCAGCGCGAAACGCTCCCTGAACCCGAGGGAACGGTCGAAGTCGCCGTCATGCAGGTCGATTACACCGTCGCTGGTTACGGTGACGACGAACATCCTATCGTCCACGTCTTTGGCCGAACGACCGACAACGAACTCGAGCACATCCAGGTGGTTGGCTTCAAGCCGTATTTTTACGCCCCGACCGACACGCTCGATGTCGACCGTCTCGAGCGAAACGAGCGCATTACGGACTGGGAGGAAACCGACGAAAACGGCGACCCCTACGAGAGCATCCGTGGCCAGAACCTGACAAAGATATTCGGTCAGACGCCACGCGACGTCGGGCAGATTCGTGACGAGTTCGACCACTACGAGGCGGACATTCTGTTCCCGAACCGTCTGCTTATCGACAAGGACATCCGAAGCGGCGTCCGAGTTCCGGCGCGACGAGCAGACGATGGAAGCCTGGTCGTCCCGCACAACGAACTCGAGGCCTGTGCGGTCGAAGCCGACCCGCGCGTCCAGACGTTCGACATCGAGGTCGACGACCGAAACGGATTCCCCGAAGATGGCGAAGAACCGATCATCTGCCTGGCCAGTCACGACTCTTACCGGGACGAGTACATCCTCTGGGTGTTCGAAGCCGACGAGGGCGACGGAGAGATACCCCACGAGTTAGGCGAGTACGAACCCATCGAAGGCGACATCCACCACGAGGTTCGCGCCTTCGAGAAGGAAGAAGCCATGCTCGAGTCGTTCGTCTCGTACATCGACGAAACGGATCCAGACGTCCTAACGGGCTGGAATTTCGACGATTTCGACGCCCCCTACTTCCTCGACAGGCTCGAGGTCCTCGAGGGGAGCCACCACGACTACGACCTCGAGGTCGACCAGCTTTCCCGCGTCGACGAGGTCTGGCGAAGCAACTGGGGCGGTCCGGACATCAAAGGCCGCGTCGTCTTCGACCTGCTGTATGGCTACCAGCGAATGGTGTTCTCGGAACTAGATTCCTACCGGCTGGACGCGGTTGGCGAGGCTGAGTTAGGTGTTGGGAAAGAGCGCTATGCCGGCTCCATCGGGGACCTCTGGGAGAACGACCCGAAACGGTTGCTCGAGTACAACCTGCGGGACGTCGAACTCTGTGTCGAACTCGACCGCCAGCAGTCGATCGTCGCCTTCTGGGACGAGGTGCGCACGTTCGTCGGCTGTAAACTCGAGGATGCACCAACGCCAGGTGATACCGTCGACATGTACGTCCTCCACGAGGCGTACGGTCGGTTTGCGTTGCCCTCGAAAGGACAACAGGAAGCGGGTGAGGAGTACGAAGGTGGGGCGGTTTTCGACCCGATTACGGGCGTCAAAGAGAACGTGACGGTGCTCGACCTGAAGAGCCTGTATCCGATGTGTATGGTGACGATCAACGCCTCACCGGAGACGAAAGTCGACCCCGAGGAGTACGACGGCGAGACGCATATCGCTCCCTCGGGCACGCACTTCCGCCAGGAACCCGACGGCGTCATGCGGGAGATGATCAACGAGTTGCTGGCCGAACGTGAAGAGAAAAAGACTCTTCGAAACGAGCACGAACCCGGAACCCAGCCGTACGAACAGTACGACCGACAGCAAGGAGCTGTCAAAGTTATTATGAACTGCTTCACGCCGGACACTGAAGTGCTAACTCCCAAGGGTGTTCAAAATGTCACGGCGCTCGAGGTGGGTGACGAGGTCTACTCGTTGGATCCGGAAACAATGCGAATGGAGGTCAAACCGGTCACAGAGACACACGCATATCCGGACTATACGAACGAACTCATCGATATACAGACCAGTAAAATCGACTTTCGAGTAACGCCAAATCATCGTATGCTCGTTCGAAAGAACGAGCGAAATGGAATTACTGAAGACACGTATCGGTTCATCGAAGCTGGATCGCTAGATCGAGCGACGAATTACGAGTTGCCACACGACTGGGACGGTCCTGGCGGTGACACACTGGAGACCGTCGACCTCACGAGGATGATCGACGGGGAATACGAAGTCTGGGTTCGGCCATCGGTGCACGGTCACACGTTCACTGCCGAACTCGGGTGGACGCCGAGGCGAGTCCCGAAAGCCGACGTTGGACAGACGGGATACGTCTTCACGGCCGAAGAGTTCGAGGCCAACCGCGAGTACATCGAGGACGTGTGTGAACGAAGCTTCGTCCATCTGGAATCCGGTCGAAAGTGGATTCCACGTACCTATGACGGCGACGCGTTTCTCGACTTGCTCGCCTGGTACATCACGGAAGGGAACGTTTACACGTCAGAGACGAAAGAATTCAACGGAAAGACTCGCGGTTCAGCGACGACCGTCAAAATCGCCCAGAACGTCGTGCCAGTGGCTGATGGTGGCGTCGACCACCACACGACGATCGGTTCTCTGCTCGAGGAGATGGGATTCGACTGTTACGTCGACGACCGATGTTACCAGTTCACGTCGAAACTGTTCGGCGAATTCCTTCGAGAGACGTGCGGCGACAACAGCTTCGAGAAGCGTATTCCGGATTTCATCTTCGAGTGCAGTAGCCGTCAGAAACGACGCTTCCTCGAGACCCTGATCGACGGTGACGGCGACTGGCAGACGAACAGTTGGCGGTACACAACTTCGAGCGAGAAATTGCGAGACGACGTGCTTCGCCTCTGTGCCCATCTCGGGTTGACTGGAAGTTACGACCACGATAGCGGATCCTGGCGAATTTACGTCACAGAGGACTCGAAGAATACGCTTCGGATGCACCGAAGTTCCTCCCGGAGTACGGCCGAAGACGGCGTCTACTGTGTCACCGTTGCTGACAATCATACCTTGCTTGCGGGCCGGAATGGAAAATTTCAGTTCGTCGGGCAGTCATTGTATGGCGTTTCGGGGTGGGAACGGTTCCGGCTCTACGACAAAGAGGCGGCATCTGCGATCACCGCTACCGGCCGAGAAGTCATCGAGTTCACCGAAGAAGCCTCGAACGAAATCGGGTACGACGTGGCTTACGGGGACAGTATAACCGGCGACCGCCCAGTCGTCGTTCGCGACTCGAACGGGTACGTGCAGGTACAGCCCATCGAAACCCTCTTTCAGGACGCGACGAAGACTGCCGATTCTGGGGTCTTGATTACTGCAGACGGCGGAACAGTGGGTGCCACTTCGATTGGCAAAGACCGACGCCAACTCGAGGGCTGGGAGGCACTCTCGGTCTCGGCAGACGGGGAGGCTGAGTGGCAGCCGATACAACAGATTATTCGTCACAAAACCGACAAACCAGTTATCACGCTCCAGCACAAGTTCGGTGAGTCGACGACGACGCGAGATCACGCCTACATTGTCGAAGCGGATAACGAATACGTCGAGGCGACACCCGAAAATGTCGATGAGCCGCTTCGAGTCCCGGAGATCCCAGCCGTCGATACTGTCACGAATGTCGACGTATTCGAGGTGTTGGATGGGTATACACGAACGTACGAAGACGGACGAAGCGTTGGCCGAGAAAACGCCGAAACCAAGGTGAAACGGGTACACGCGACCGACGAGTACGTCTGGTTCGGCCACGAACACCATGGTGAGCTCGAGTCGACGGTCAAAGTGAAGCGCCATATCGATCTCGATTCCCCGGATGGGGTAGCATTCGTTCGCCTGCTTGCAGCCTACATCACCGAAGGAAGCGCCTCTACAGCCGAAACGTCGAAAGGCAAGTTCGGCGCATCGATTGCAGAATCTCGGATGGAGTGGTTACAACAGCTCAAAACGGACTACGAACGACTGTTCGAGGGGGCGACTGCCACGGTAATCGATTCCGACAGTCGTCCAGTGCGAACCATCGAGTCGACGTCGCCGCACGAAGAGGACGAGATCACGTACGATGATCAGACGAAAAAACTGCAGCTAATGAACGAACTTTCGGCAGTATTCTTCCGAGAGTTTGCCGGGCAAACGTCACACGGAAAACGCCTTCCTTCGTTCGTTTTCCACCTTCCAGAGTCACTGCAATCACTGTTTTTAACCGTCCTCATCGAAGGTGATGGTTCGCGCGAATTCCCACGGTATAGCGAGGATTACAGCGAGCGCCATTTTGACTACGAGACCGTCAGTCGAGAACTCGCGGCCGGTCTTTCCACCTTGCTCACCCAGCAGGGTCAGAAACACTCGTTAAAATATCGAGACGAAAAGAATAGTTACACCATTCGAACGTGTGATTACTACCGGGCCGGTCAGGACCCCGTCCTTCGAGAAGCCGACTCAGACGGGTACGTGTACGATCTAAGCGTTGCCGAAAACGAGAACTTTGTTGACGGGGTTGGTGGTCTCGTCCTCCACAATACCGACAGCGTCATGCTCGAGCTCGGTCCCGACGTATCCACCGAAGAAGCGATCGACCAGTCCTTCGAGATAGAGGAGTACGTCAACGAGCGCTACGACGACTTCGCACTCGAGGAACTCAATGCGGAGTTACACCGCTTCCAGATCGAGTTCGAGAAACTGTATCGGCGCTTTTTCCAGGCCGGCACGAAAAAGCGCTACGCAGGCCACATCGTCTGGAAAGAAGGAAAAGACGTCGACGACATCGATATCACCGGCTTCGAGTACAAGCGCTCTGACATCGCACCCATCACGAAGGAAGTCCAACACCGCGTGATCGAGATGATCGTCCGTGACGGTGACGTCGACGCGGTGACCGACTACGTCGCCGGCGTGATCGACGACTTCCTCGAGGGAGACGTCAGCCTTGAGGAGATCGCCATCCCTGGCGGCATCGGAAAGCGCCTCGATAACTACGATACCGACACGGCCCAGGTGCGCGGAGCGAAGTACGCCAACCGAATGCTTGGCACCAACTTCGACCGGGGGAGCAAGCCAAAACGGCTGTATCTGGACCGGGTCGACCCGGCGTTCTTCCGTCGCCTCGAGGACGAGGAAGGACTCGACCCGCACACCGACCCCGTCTACGGGGCGTTCAAACGCGACCCCGACGTAATCTGTTTCGAGTACGAAGACCAGATTCCAGACGAGTTCAGCGTCGATTACGACAAAATGCTCGAGAAGACCCTCCAGGGGCCGATCGAACGGATTCTCGAGGCGCTTGGCATGTCCTGGGACGAAGTCAAATCCGGTCAGGAACAGACGGGTCTGGACTCGTTCATGTGACCGTCCGTTGACGGGGTTTCTGCTCATCAATTGTGCGCGTTTCAGATCTGATAAGATAACCAGATGTGGTTACACCACGTGTCCAGTGTTGTTTGTTGACATCAACCACAATAGAAACAGCAGTCAAAAAACACCGAATACAGTCGCATAGTAGGATTTATCCGGGAATCAGGCGACTCATATAGTCCCTAATTGAAACTGGCTTGGCTTCGGCACTTCACCGACAAGAAACTCTGTTTTCTGTATCGAAAAATAATTCTCCAATTGACCCACCGTTCACAATGAAATACGAAACCATTATGGGGCTGACGACCCCACTCACGAACGACAGAGGTAACCGAATATATGGCACGTCTTGAACTTAAAAACTTGCACGCTGAAGTGGCCGAGGGCGACGAACAAATTCTCCGCGGTGTCGACCTCGAGATAAACTCCGGAGAGATCCACGCACTGATGGGGCCAAACGGCTCCGGGAAGTCGACCTGCTCGAAGGTCATCGCCGGGCATCCGGCCTACGAAGTCACCGAAGGCGAAGTCTTGCTCCACCTCGAGGAAGGTGAGTTCGGTGACGAAATCGACATCCCCGAGGACAAACGCACCTGGAATCTGCTCGAGCTCGAGCCGAACGAACGCGCCGCCCTGGGCGTCTTCCTCGGCTTCCAGTACCCGGCCGAAATCGAAGGCGTCACCATGACGAACTTCCTCCGAACGGCACTCAACGCAAAGATCGAAGAGCGCGAAGAGCTGTTTGAGGACGAAGACGAGGATACGGCCGAAGCCGAAGACGAGGAAGACGAAACCGTCCCCTCCCCGATGGAAGGAGCGGCCGACGACGGCGAGATCGGCGTCTCCGAGTTCCAGGATATCCTGCGCGAGAAGATGGCACAACTGGACATGGACGAGAAGTTCGCCCACCGCTATCTCAATGCCGGCTTCTCCGGCGGGGAGAAAAAGCAAAACGAAGTGCTCCAGGCTGCGATTCTCGAGCCCTCGATCGCCGTCCTCGATGAGATCGACTCGGGACTCGACATCGACCGACTGCAAGACGTCTCCAACGGGATCAACTCCCTGCGCGACGATCAGGGCACCGGCATCCTCCAGATCACTCACTACCAGCGCATCCTCGATTACGTCGAACCCGACCGCGTCCACATCATGCTCGACGGAAAGATCGTCAAAAGCGACGACGCAAGCCTCGCTCAGCAACTCGAGGACAAGGGGTACGACTGGGTTCGCGAAGAGGTATACGAGGCGGCGTAACCGTATTCAGCTAGCCAAACCGTCATAACGCTACAGCCGTAAACACAACCAGATACAACCTATGAGTTCAGAACAAGACCACCTCAAAGAGACCGACACCGAAGCCCGCTTCGATTTCAAACAGAAGGAGCGCTCGGCTGTCCGGTCAGAGAAAGGACTGACTGAAGAGGTCATCCGGATGATCTCCGAAGACAAAGACGAACCGGAGTGGATGCTCGAGCGACGCCTCCGTGCGCTCAAGCAGTACCACGCGATGCCGATGCCCACCGACTGGCCCGGACAGCCGGACCTGTCGGAGCTCGACGTCGAGGAAATCGTCCCCTACATTCGCCCTGACGTCGACAAACGTGAAGGCGTCGACGACTGGGACGAACTGCCCGACGACATCAAGGATACCTTCGAAAAACTCGGTATTCCGGAAGCCGAGCGAAAGGCGCTCTCCGGGGTCGGCGCCCAGTACGAGTCCGAGATCGTCTACCAGAACATGCAAGAACAGTGGGAGGAAAAAGGCGTCGTCTTCATGAACATGGACCAGGCGGTCAAAGAGCACCCCGAGATCGTCAAGGAACACTTCATGACGACGTGTGTCCCACCGAGTGACAACAAGTTCGCCGCACTCCACGGCGCCGTCTGGTCGGGCGGTTCGTTCGTGTACGTCCCCGAGGACGTCACCGTCGAGATGCCAGTACAGGCGTACTTCCGGATGAACAGCGAGGGGATGGGCCAGTTCGAACACACGCTCATCGTCGCCGAACCGGGGTCGGAAGTCCACTACATCGAGGGCTGTTCCGCACCGAAATACGGCAAACACAACCTCCACAGCGGTGGCGTCGAAGTCTTCGTCAAAGAAGGCGCACACGTCCAGTACTCGACCGTCCAGAACTGGTCGAAGAACACCTTCAACCTCAACACGAAACGCGCACTGGTCGACGCGGACGGAACCATGGAGTGGATTTCGGGCTCGATGGGCTCGAAAGCCACCATGCTCTACCCGTGTTCGATTCTTAAAGGACGAGGCGCAACCGACACCCACATCACTATCGCTTTCGCTGGCGAGGGACAGGACATCGACACCGGCGCGAAAGTCTACCACAACGCGCCGAACACGAAGTCGACCATCGAGTCCAAATCGATCTCCAAAGACGGTGGCCGTACCAATTACCGCGGCCTCGTCCACATCGCCGACGGCGCCGAGGGCTCCTCGACGGCTGTCGAATGTGACGCGCTGATGTTCGACAACGAATCGACCTCCGACACCATGCCGTACATGGAAATCGAGGAGTCGAAAGTCGACGTCGCCCACGAGGCGACCGTCGGGAAAATCGGGGACGAGGACATCTTCTACCTCCAGAGCCGTGGCCTCGACGACGACGACGCCAAGAAGATGATCGTCGCCGGCTTCATCGAGCCGATCACCGAAGAACTGCCGATCGAATACGCGGTCGAACTCAACCGCCTCATCGAACTCGAGATGGAGGGAAGCCTCGGATAATATGAGCACGACACAGGTACACGCCAATCTAACGGACGCACAGGTACGCGAAATCTCGGGGAACCTCGAGGAACCCGAGTGGATGCTCGAGACGCGTCTCGATGCACTCGAGGCACTCGAGACGCTCGATATGCCGGACGTGATCCGCACGCCGGGTCGAGACTGGACGAACCTCCACGGCCTCGATTTCGAAGCGTTTGTCGACCCGCTCAACGCGGCAGAGGACAAAGATCAGGTCGGTCCCGAGGACGTTGACGTGCTTTCGTGGGGCGACGCACTCGCCGAACACGAAGAACTCGTTCGCGAGCACTTCGGCTCCATCATCGATCCGCAGGAGAACTACCTGACGGCGCTTTCGACGGCCCTGTTTACCACCGGAACGGTCATCTACGTTCCCGAAGGTGTCGACGCCGAAGACGTCACCATCCGGACCGAACAGCACTCCCGCTCGCTGTTCAACTACACGCTCGTGATCACCGAGGAATCCTCGTCGGTCACGATTCTCGAGCGCCAATCGACTGGGACGGCACTCGAGGACGAACAGTACTACAGCGGCATCGTCGAAATCGCCGCCGGCGAGAACAGCTACGTCCAGTACGGTAGCCTCCAGAATCTCGACGAAGATTCCTACTGTTTCACCGCCAAACGAGGCGAGACAGATACCTACGCTACGATCAACTGGATCGAAGGCAACATCGGGACGAAGCTAACCAAAACCGAAACCTCGACCCTGCTCGCTGGCGACTCATCGGAGACCCAGATCGTCGGCGCGTTCTTCGGCCACAACGACCAGCACTTCGACCTCGACGTCAAGGTCTGGCACCGCGCCGAACACACGACGGCGGACCTCGTTACCCGAGGCGTCACCGACGACACCGCTCGCTCGGTGTACGAAGGAGTCCAGAACGTCGGCCGTGACGCCTGGGACACGAGTTCCTACCAGCGCGAAAACACCCTGATGCTGAGTGACGAGAGCGAAGCCGACGCCTCCCCCAAGCTCATCATCAACAACCACGACACGGAGGCCAGCCACTCCGCGACCGTCGGCCAGATCGACGAGGAGGACCTGTTGTATATGACTTCTCGTGGGGTCTCGCCACGACTGGCCCGCAACATGCTCGTCGAAGGCTTCTTCGTGCCAGTCCTCGAGGAAGTCGCTGTCGACGAACTGCGCGAGGACCTCGAGACGCTGATCCGAGAGCGACTCGAGAACTGAACGGAGGTCAGTTTCGTTTTCTCACGTTGGGCCGTCGTTTTTCCACCGTCACCAGGACCGGTTCGTTCGATCTCGAGTGGCGTCAGCGAGAGGCGTGAAACGCTCCCAGTGACGATGCCCTGAGTAGTTCGTCACGCCTGACCGTGTGGGCCGAACCGATGATAGTTGTCGGCTTCGACCCACACGTGGACGCTTGACGGCGTACTGAGTACCTTCCCAAACGTCGACCGGTGAGTGAAATCGAACCGCACTGCGTGATTTCACGCACAAATACAGGTTCGAGAAGCCACTGAGTGACAGCGTATCACCTCGAGAAAAAACACGTCCAGACCGGCTCGATCTCGATCAAGAAACAGTTTCACCTGGGGAAAACCGGCGAAACCGATGGCACTAAACCCCTCTTGTGAGTAGAAATAGCTGAATGGTCCGGGACCCGACCGCCACAGAATCGCTGCCGACGGCCAAGGACATCTGTGCCGCTCTCGACGACCCAGACTGTCGGGAAATTATCCGGAATCTCGAGGAACCTATGACGGCTTCTGAACTCAAAACGAGCTGTGACATCCCCCAATCGACGCTGTATCGCAAGCTGGATCTGTTGACCGAGTCGACGCTACTCGAGGAGTCGACCGAGATACGCCGTGACGGCCACCACGCGAGCAAGTATGCGATTGCCTTCGAAGAGATTTCGTTACAGCTAGACGAGGAAAACGAGCTGACCGTGGCGATCGATCGACCGCCACAGACGACTGACGAACGACTGGCGAGTCTCTGGTCGGAGGTGCGAGAGGAAGTATGAGCCCACACACTGCTGCAGCGACGGAAGTGACGATTGCACTGGCTATCGTCAAAACGCTGATCCTCGTCGTCGGCGGCTCGATTACCTACTTCGCGTTGAAGGCCTATCGACGCACGCGACGACGCGAACTGGGGCTGTTGACGCTCGGATTCGGTCTCGTGACGCTCGGATTCGTCCTCGCGGGCGTGTTGTACGAAATTCTCGAGGTCACGCTCGAGACGGGGATTTTGATCGAAAGTCTACTCGTCCTCGTCGGCTTCGGCGTAATCGCGTACTCGCTGTACGTGGATTGAACCGACGCGTACGGTACTCGTGGCCACGGCCTCGTTTCTGTTACAACTGAGAGGGGAGACTCGTAGGCAGCACAGTCGAGACCCCCAGATGCGTCTTCCCGGCTGGGGTTTAAGCGCCAGCCAGTCGAAAACCGGCGAGGCGGATGGCGCAGCCCTCGAGCGACTGCGTATGCGTTCAGATACCTTTCCCCATCAGGTGACTGCGAAGGACGTCTGCGTCCTTGTTCCCCGTTCCGGTATTGAGAATAACGACGGTCGCGTCCTCGTCGAACTCTCCACTATCACCGAGTTCCCAGGCCCCGCTGGCTGCTGCAGCACAGGTCGGTGCCATCTCGAGGCCCTCACCCTTGGCGACGGCGATTGCCGCCTCGAGGATTTCCTCGTCGTCGGTCGCCACCGCCCCACCGTCGCTCTCGCGGAGGGCCTCGAGGATCCACGGGCTCGCGCCAGGGTCGGGAATTTCGATGCCGCCACAGATCGTGTCGGGGTATTCGACTGGGTCGTGCCGGTTCTTTCCGGCCTCGAAGGCCTCGACGATTGGCTGACACCCCGTGGCCTGTGCGGCGTAGAAGGCCGGAATCTCGTCGATCAGGCCCAGCTGCTCGAACTCGCGGGCGGCCTTGTACATGCCGACGATGCCGACCCCGCCGCCGGTCGGATAGACGATGGCGTCCGGAACCTCCCAGTCGAGTTGCTCGATAATCTCGTAGAGCATCGTCTTCTTGCCCTCGTGGCGGTAGGGCGTAACGAAGGTTTTCACCGAGTACCAGTCGTCGTGTTCGGCCATCGCGTCGTCGTAGGCCGCGCCGGCGTCGCCGATTCGCCCACCGACGACGGTCATGTCGCCGCCGTGGACGTTGACCATCGCCTTGTTCGTGAAGCCGGCTCGAGCGGGCAAGAAGACGTGTGAATCGATATCGGCGCGTCCGGCGTAGGCTGCGGCCGCCTGACCGGCGTTCCCGGCCGAAGCGAGGGCGACGTCACTCGCGCCGTGCTGGCTCGCCGCGGTTACCGCGACGGTCTGGCCGCGGTCTTTGAACGTCCCCGTCGGGTTTCGCCCTTCGTCTTTGAACACGACGCGGTCGACGCCGAGCTGGTCGGCGAGTTTCGAGCAGTCGACCAGCGGCGTGGCCCCTTCGTCCATCGTCACCGCCGACTCGCGCGTGAACGGCAACAGTTCCTCGTAGCGCCACATCGAGTCGAACGGTCGCGACTCGAGGTCCGCCCGCTCGAGGTCGATGGCGTCGTAGTCGTAGGTCGGGTCCAGAATGCCACCACAGGCGTCACACCGATGGGTTCCTGTCTCGGCGTCGAACGTCTCGCCACAGTCGATACACTCGAGGCCGGCGAACGCGTCGGTCGTCTCCATACTCGAGGTGTGGGAGGCCGGCACCAAATCGCTGTTCATCACGCCCGCGAAAGACTGTCGCTCCAGACGAACCGCCAGGAGTCACTCGGCTACCTCTGCACACACGCCTGTCACTATGGAGCGGTATTCAACCTTTAATACACAATGTGTAGTATTCACTATCTAAATACTACCAAAATCAGTGTCTCGCACGTGTTGGGAATCGACGAATCGGTTGCCGAGGGGTCGAACCATTTGTAGCAGGAGACCGAACGGCCGGTATGACACAGACACCGACCGTTGCGGTCGTCGGAGGGGGGCTGGCCGGCCTCGTGACGGCCCGCCACCTCGCCGCCGGTGGCCTCGAGGTCACGCTGTACGAACGGGCCGCGGAAGTCGGCGGCCGCGTCAGGACTACCGTCGAGGACGGATTCCGGTTCGACCGTGGGTTCCAGGTCCTGTTTACGGCCTATCCCGCCGTTCGTGCCGAACTCGACCTCGAGGCTCTGGATCTCAAACCCTTCTCGCCGGGTGCGGTGATCGCTCGAGACGGCCATCGCTCGACGCTTGCGGACCCGCTTCGAGAGCCGCGGGCGCTCCCGGCCACACTGCTCAATCGAGACGTCACCATTGGCGACAAACTCGCAGTACTCAAACTGCGCCGGAACCTGGCCGCCCGCGATCTGGAATCGATTTTCCCGTTCTCGAGCGCGGACGGCGGCAGGTCGGTGGCTGAAGCCACCTCGAGTGAATCCGGCGCTCGAGAGGGCGAGACCGACACCAGCATCGAGAGCTACCTCCGAGAATCGGGCTTCTCCGACCGGTTCATCGACCGCTTTGCCGCCCCGTTCTACGGTGGGATTACGCTCGACCGGAGTCTGTCGACCTCGAGTCGGGTCTTCGAGTACACGTTCCGAACACTCTCGGAGGGATCGATTGCAGTCCCCGCAAACGGAATGGGAGCGATTCCCGCGCAGTTGGCGGCCAATGCGCGACGGGCCGGCGCTCAGATCGAACTCGAGACGACCGTTACCGCCGTCACGGGAACCGACGATGGACGCGTCGAACTGACCCTCGAGCGTGGCGACGAGACGACGACAGACACCCAGTCGTTCGACGCTGCTGTCGTTGCCACCGACCCGCCGACGGCGAGCGAACTGGCCGGACTCGAGTCGATTCCGACCGACGGGCCCGGCTGTGTCACCCAGTACTACCGACTGCCGGCGGGGACGACGCTCGATACCGGAAAGCGCCTGCTGTTGAACGCAGCCGACGACGACGGGCCGAATCACGTCACGCCACACACTGACGTCACACCTTCGTACGCACCCGAAGATGCCTCACTGGTGAGCGCGACGTATCTCGGTGACCTCGAGACCGACGCGGCCCAACTCCGCGAGCGTACCCGAGCGGCACTCCAGTCGTGGTACCCCGAGCGGCGCTTCGACGACCTCGAGATGCTTCACACCGCACGTATTCCCTTCGCCCAGTTTGCCCAGCCACCGGGCGTCCACGAGACGCTTCCCGGCCCGCGTGACCCAGGTGATTCGGTCTACCTCGCGGGCGATTACACCCGGTGGTCGTCGATTCAGGGTGCACTCGAGAGCGGTCGGCAGGCGGCGAAGGCGGTGCTCGAAGACGTCTCACGGTGAGCCAGTTCAAAGCAGCGAGCGACACTGCCCGAGTGGCGGAAACCATCGCACCGCCGCGAGTCTCGAGTCGTATACGCCCGGATACCACCGGTCTGGGTTCGAGACCAGCGGACACTGAAAGTCCGACCCGCGGAGTCGGTTGACCGTCATCCCCGCGGCACTTTTCGTAAACGCCGGGAGCATCAGGACATCTGCACCGTCCACACAACCAGGGCCGAACAGCAGACAGGGTCGTTTTCGGCCACCAATCGAGAGGGCCGGATGGTCGTGGCCGACGATATACAGAGCCGGTCGTTCGCTCGAGAACTCGGGTGCCTGCTGTTCGTCCCTGAGACCGAGCCTTTCATCCACCTTGTCCTCGAGTTCGGGACGTTCGTGGCCGTGACAGACCACTGTCCCGGGTCCTGGCCGATACAGCTTGGGGCGAGGTCCATCGTACACCGACTCGAGCATCCCATCGTGGTTGCCCGGGGTAATCACCAGGTCGGCGTCCGCGTCAGCGACCAGTCGTTCGAGACGGGTGACGCTCCAGTCGACCCCACGGGGGAGCGTCGAGAAGGCGTGTAAGCAGTCGCCAGCGACGACCACGGTTTCGGGTTCGGTGAGGGAGACGAGCGATTCGAGGCGAGCGAGCGTGTCCCCGTCGTCGTCGACCGGTGCATCGACGTTCGAGGCCGCTCCGCGCCCGAGGTGGAGGTCAGAAACGACGAGCGTGTCGCTCCGTTGGAGGTAGAGTGCTCGCTCGAGGAGCGTTATCGAGTGGCTCTCGAGGTTTGGTGGCCGGTAGTCGGTGGTTTCGATCGGGTGGTCGTCCTCAGTCATCACCGGGGTTGACCGCTTCCTCGCTTACGGGTGTGCCATCGAGGTCGGCCAGCGCGTCGTACAGGTCGTACTCGTTGCCGGTGATGACGAACAGCGCTTCCTCGAGCGGGCCCAGAATTTCGGGGAGGATTTTGATGACCAGATAGGTGATACCGACGAGGGCGACGATCGAGAGCGACTGGGCGATGAAGTTGTGGGCAACCAGGAAGGAAGTGCGATTCTCAGGGGCACCCATGAACGTCGTCGTGATGTAGATCAGCGAGTCGTACTGGAACCAGCCGTAGGGCGAGGCAATGGCGATGAACACGTTACGCAGGAAGTTCAGGAACCAGATGACGCCGACGGCCAACGCGAAGGCGGTCACCTTGCGTTTGAGCGGGGCTTTCACCGAGGCGATCAGACCGCCGAAAATAGCCATGCTCCCGATGCCGGTACAGGCGAGCACGATGTAGGTCGTTCGACCGGTGACGGTCTCATCGGGATCGAAATCGAAGCGACTCTGGTAGCCGTTTGCTCCCTCGTTGATACCGGGGCTGTACCCGAGCAGTTCCATCCCGAAGTGTGCCTGTGCGGCCGTCGTTTCGATCAGCCACTGGCGGACGAACGGAATCGTCTCCACTGGGAGATATATCATGCCCATAATTGCGACAGCCTTGGTGAGAGTGAGCAAGGAAAGTCGTCCGTTGTACAGCAGATAACCAGTATACGCGCACAATGGCAACGCAACTAGGCTCAGTACGGTCTGAATCGGACTCTGGGCGTCAGTATAGTAGTACGGCACCATGGTCAACCAGAACAACCCGAACAGAACCCACGAACCCGAGCCAACGTGTCGAGCGAGGTCACTGCGCTGTTGCCAACTGAAAACCAGCGCAGCCACGAATCCCGCTATCGAAACCCACGCGAGGACGTCGGCGACCGAGACGGAAGCGAGAAATCCCGGGACGACACTCGAGGTACCGACGGAAGCGCCGGCGTCGAGTGCCAGTGACCGAGGCGAAGACATAGTCAGACGAATTGATGTACTCGGTCGGTATCAACCTGACGCTGTGTGTCGGTCGTACACGACCGCCCATCTACCGGGACCGCGTGACTTTTTACGACGTCGGGTAAACTGTCACCTATGGTCGACGTCCTCGACAACAAACGCGAGGCAACGCGCTTTCGCATCCTCACCGAAATTGCCCATCGACAACCGGCAGTGAGCCAGGGCGAAATCGCTGACGAAGTCGGCGTCACGAGTCAGGCCGTCAGCGAGTACATTCGCGAACTCGTCGAGGACGGCTACGTCGAAAAACAGGGCCGATCACGGTATCGAGTCACCAACGAGGGCGTCGACTGGCTGTTTCAGGCTGCCGACGACGTCAGTCGCTTTGCCAACCACGTCACCGAAGACGTCCTCGGTGCGATGGGCGAAGACGCCGCCATCGCCACCGCCCCACTCGAGGCCGGAGATCCGGTGTCGGTTACCCTCGAAGACGGCCTGTTACACGCAACGCCCGGCACGGCGGGCCCCGCAACGGGCGTCGCGATGACCGGCGCCCAGGCCGACGAGGACGTCGGCGTGACGAACTTTCAGGGCGTCATCGACCTCGAGCCGGGCGCCGTCACGGTCTGGCAGGTCCCCGCCGTTCGCGCCGGCGGGAGCGATGCCGTCTCGAGTTCCGACCTCGCCGCTGGCTGTCGCGACGCCGACCTCGTCCTCGCGACGGGCGTCGAAGCGGTCGTCGCCCTCCGGCAAACCGACATCGAGCCCGCAACCACCTTCGCCGTCGGCAACGTCGCTGCTGCGGCAGCCGAACGTGGACTCGACGTGGCCGTCGTCGCCACGACTGACGCCGTCGGCCGCGTAACTGATGTGTTGCGTGATGGTGACGTCACCTACGAAGTGCTCGAGAGTTGAACAGGACGACTCGAGAACGAATTGGCCCGTCTTCCGTCGAGCGTAATCTGTCACTCGGCGTGTTCTTTCACCGTCGCGTACGCCTCCTGGACCTCCCGAAACGAGTCACGGTCGCCGCCATGGTCGGGGTGTACCTGCTTGACTCGTTCACGATAGGCCGTCTTGATCTCGGTTGCATCTGCTGTTTTCGGAACCTCGAGGGCACGGTAGGCCCGTGTGAGCCGCGTCTGTACGTCGACTGGTCCAGTGTGTACCTGTTCGGGTACTTCGAACGGCAACCGATGACCGAGATGGACACCCGGCATCTCGTGTTCGGCGAGGATAACGTAGGTGTCAGTGGTCTGTTGCAGGTGAAAGAAATCCTGTGCGTCGAAAGTCACCGCGACGTCTCTTGTCGGCAAGTAAAATGCAACCGTCGTCCCCTCGAGCGAGTAGCCTTCGATATATCGTTCGCCGATTTCCTGTAAGTACGACCGAATTTCACCCTGGCGACGGCCTTCACTCGAGTAGCCACCCCGCTCCTGTGTCGGGGTCGACTGTGTCGGGAACCATCGCTCGCCGACAGTGAAGATTGCAGCGGCGAGACACGAGAAGAGCCCGCCAAGGGCAAGCCCCGCAAGAACCGCTGGCGGAATCGCCTCGAGAACGCTCGCTAACACGTCTACGGATAGGGCGTGAGCGATAAAGAAAGGCTCGCTCTCCAGTGGTGGTATCGACAGAGAAAAGTGGCTCGAGTCGATCCCGACACGATTGCGTACAACCGTGAGTTCACAGGGACCGTTGTCGTCAGGTCACGAACGCTCGCTATAGGGTTGACGTCCGGAAATGAATTTGTACAACAGCCACTATCAGGCCAGAAGCTCACTAGTATCCTCCCAAACATCGACTAATGAGTGAAACCGGACAACAGCAATCGATTTCACTCATCGGTTCAGGTTTGGGAAGCCACTAGCCGATGTAACGGAGGTCGTCGTCGCTTGGCACTTCCATCGACTGTTGCTGGTTCTCCATCTCCTGAATCTTGCCCATGACGTCTTTCATCTCCTCGGCTCGCTCGTCGAGTGACTCGTACTCGAGGTCGATCTCGAGTCGTTCCTCGATGATTTCGAGCACCGCCCGTGCGCTCATCGGGTCGACCAGATAGCCGCTGGTTTCGCCCATGAGACAGGTGGCGTCGATACCACGACGTTCGCCCAGCCCAAGCAACAGGCCGGAGACGCCAACGATACCGCCTGCGGGTTCGTCGTCCCGGAACTCCACGCCGATCTCCTCGAGGTCCTCGAGCATGGATTCGTTGTTCACGGCCCCGAGAACGGCGTACTCGTCGATGAGTTCGCCCGTCGGGACGCCGCCGAGGGCGTACAGTTCGCTCACGCCGAAGGACTCGGCAACGTCGAGAAACGCGTCCGTCAGCACGTAGTGTCCTTCGTTCGTCTGGGCCTGGTGATCGCCAGTCAACACGAGCATGTCACGGCCGGTTTCAGGAGTGACCGCGTGAACGGAGGCACAGGTCAGACTAGTTACGCCACCGTCGACGGACACCTGTGGCGGGAACTCCTGTGAATAGATCCGACGAACGAGTGTCGTATCAGCCTCGAGTTCCTCGAGAATATGATCGGCAGCCAGTTTGCCGACGTGGCCGACGCCAGGCAATCCTTCGATCAAAACCGGCTCATTGAGGTCGACCTCGGCGACTGCGTCGATGTCGAGTGCGTCCATACCTTATCAGCGAACGCGACGGTAAAGAGCGCGTCGGTACTCGCCGTAGGCATCGTTCGGGTCGAACGGCGCGGGCGCGCTGTTGACACTCTCGGCGCCACACTCGGGACAGGTAGGAGAAAGGGTGTATACGGGCCGCTCGTGGTTCGATTCCCACTCGCTACAGACGTGAATATCTGATTTCATAACAAATGGAGGTGCCGTTACTCGTCGTCGGAACGACGCTCGCGGTGGTACTCACCTTCGCCGCCTTCGGCTTCGATCGCCGAAATCGCTCGCTCAGCGCTTGCCTCGAGCGCGGCTTCCGCAGTTTTGTAATTCGGTGCCTGAACCGTGATTCGGTACTCGGGGGAGCCGACGTAGCTCACCGAAAGGTCGATTTCGTCCGGGAGTTCGCCGTTCCCCTCGGCCGCCTCGAGCGCGGCTTTGATCCCGTCGACGCCGGACGGAGAGGCGTTCTCGAGGTCGACGTAGCCGGTAACGTTGACGTAGGGGACCGAAACGTTTTCTCGAGCCGTTTCGACCAGGGCCGCACGTTCGTCTTCGCTCAGGTCGGTCTTCTCGAGGGCTTCTTCGCCGTGAATCGCGGCCTGTTTGAAGCCGTCGTACAGGCTGCCGTGTGCGCCAAGCAGTTCGTTGGCGATGGAGATGTACAGTTCGTCGTCGATGTCTTCACCGAAGGCGATCTCCATCCAGTTGTCGGCCTTTTGCTCGTTTTTCCACTCCTGGATCTTGTCCGAGCGCTGGTGGTCGTTGACGTCTTTCAGCGAGAGATCGATCTGTTCGTGTGACTCGTCGACGTCGATCACTTTGCAGACGGCGATCTGGCCTTCACGAACGTGATCGCGAACGTTCTTGATCCAGCCACTCGCGACTTCGGAGATGTGAATCAGGCCACGTTTGTCCTGATACTCCTCGAGATCGACGAAGACACCGAAGTCTTCGATTTCTTCGATCTTGCCGACGACGAGTTCACCGGGCTCGGGCCAGCCGCTGTATTTCATCGTGCTTCCACAGTCTCGACGATTTCGTGTGCGATCTCGGCTTTTCCGCCGGTCGGAACGGCGAGCGTCGTGCCACAGACGGCACAGGCGACCTCGGAGGCGGCCTTGCCGAAGACGATCTGTTCGTTCTCACAATCACTGCATCGGACGCGGTAGTAGCTTCCTGCCATATCAATCACTCCTGGAACTCGAGTCGGCCAGCACGCCATCCCTCACGGAGGTGGGCTTTGCCGCACTCGCTGCAACGGTATTTGAGGTCGGTCTTTTTCGTCGGTTTGTCACCACTTGGCACCTTCGAGAACTTCCCGGAGTTGCCGATGGTCGACAGCTGGCGGGCGCGCTGGCGGTCGGCGACCTGCTTCATACCGGTCTGTCGGCCGGTTCGGACCTTCTCGACCTCGTGCTGGTGATGGGCTTTGCAGTGCGGGCAGTACGTATTGAATCGGCGTGGCATCTGCATGATTAACTCACTTGCAGTGGGGTATGGCATCCCTGTTTAAAACCCGTTTGGTTCCGACCGCGACAGTGGACAGGCATTGTGTGTGGCGATCACACACAGTAATGCGACACTCGCGTGAACAATAGCGTTCCACGACGCAGACACGCGTTGAGACGCGAAAATCGGTGACCAGGAACTCGAGACACTACCCTACCGGAGGTGTCTCGAGACATAGCCGTTCACGTCCCCCGGAGCGATAGCACCTTCGAAGGGCGCACGACAGACCCAAGTGAACCCGTGGATGGCTTCGAAGCGCTTAATTCCCCATCGTTCGAACCAGCGGACATGAAACGGCTCATCATCCACGGGGACCCCGGTATCCGGAAAGGCGCGGTCATCGAACTCGACGGGGAGGAACTGGTCTGTTTTGGTATCAGTCGTAACGGGGAGTGGCACGGTCCTGACCGCGTCCAGCTCTGGTGTACGGTCGGTGAAGAAGACGAGTTCGAAGACTTCCAGCTGCGAAACTTTACGCCACACTGGCTCGAGGTCGAACGCGTCGACGCTAGCGAGGTCTCCGTCCTGCAGGCCAAAGGCGACCTGGTGGCCTGAACTGACCGCAATACCGACGCGCTCGGGCGTCCATACCAGTGGTTGGTGATATGTCCGGGGTTTATATGCGAATCCGCACCAAGTGTGTTTCGAACGCCAGTTTGTGCGTTCTGATCCGAATAAAGTGAATCGAATTGCCGACAACCGAGACGCGTCACTCGAGGACACACCTGTCGCCCGGTTCAGCGTTGTTCCTCGAAGCTTCTATTCCCCTCGAGTATCCATTCCTTATCCAGGCAGCCGCACAAAGACCGATCGTCTGCAGGGGAGCCATAACTAACCGACGGGCACCTCGAAAGTCGAACGATGTGGCCCTGGGAACACGTCGTCGTCGGCTATTTCAGTTACTCGGTGTTCACCCATCTCGTCTACCGAGACGCGCCCGGTGCGCTCGAGACAGTGGCGGTCGTCGGGGCCTCGTTGCTTCCCGATGTCATCGACAAACCGCTGGCCTGGGAGTTCGGCGTCTTCGATACGGGGTACGCCCTGGGGCATTCGGTTTTCTTTGCCATCCCGGTGTGCACTGCAATCGGTATGCTGACGCGTCTGTACGGACGACCGCGCCTGGGCCTCGCGTTCGGAGTCGGCTATCTTGCCCATCTTCCCGCTGATGTCATCCCGATGTATTTCCGAACCGGGACCCTTCCGTTCGAGCGGGTCCTCTGGCCAGTCCAGAGTGCACCGCCCGATTCCGTTTCGGGAGGATTTCGTGACCAGCTTATCGGTGCACTCGAGAGCTATCGTGCGGGCCTTCTCTCGGGCGAACTCGCCACGGTCGAATGGGCTGGGCTCGCCTTGGTCGCGATTACCGGTCTATTGTGGCTATACGATGGCGCGCCGGTCGCTCGAGAGCTGGTGACTGGTAGCAAAAACGGGCTCCTCGCGATGGCTGCTCGAGTGTGGAACTAATGTCGGTACCCATGCGCGAACACACAATGTTACACGTTGGCATCGGCTGACAGTATGCCGGGCCGTATCCGAAGAACAGTGTACAGAAGGGAGGTATTAATGTTCTAACTGGTCTTCTAACTGGTTTTTCGCCTCCGTCCGACGTTTCTGAGAGAACTGCGGTTGTTCACACGAAAAATCCACTTCGATTTCGTCGAGCGTGCGTCGATAGATGTTCGTCCGCCTGCCTTCCGTCGAGAGCTGTCGCCCCTCACACTCGAGCAGCCCCGCGTCGACGAGTTCTTCGATGCGACGATAGCACGTCGCAATCGGAATTTCGATATCTTCGCTCAGCGCCTGTGCGGATTTCGGCGTTCCCGCCGCACAGAGGATTTCAGCACTGTATTTGCTTCCGAGCGCCGAAAGCAGTGCGTCCGGTTCACCTTCAGCTTGTTCAGTCCAACCACCACGTGACATGAATATCAGAGACATTCTAATTATCAGAATTGAATCTTGTGGTTGTTCTGATTCTCCATTATATATTTGCTGGCCGTGCTGAACGAACGTGGCAACGATACCGACGATAGTGCTCGACAATCGTATCAGAGTGCCAATAATAATGCGGGCGATGGCGAGAGAGCTTTGACAAGCCGGGGCCAAAGCTGTCGGTATGGACGTGGCGATCGTCACGATCGGGGACGAACTGCTGGCCGGGCGAACGACCAACACGAACGCGACCTGGCTGTGCAGCCAACTCACAGAGCGTGGCGTCGACGTCGAGCGGGTGACGACCCTCCCCGACCGGGTGGCAGACATTGCCCGCGTGGTCAACGAATATCACGCCGAGTACGACGCCGTCATCGTCACCGGCGGCCTCGGGCCGACGCACGACGACGTGACCATCGAAGCCATCGGGGCGGCGTTCGGTCGCCCGCTCGAGGAACACGATGCTGTGCTGGAGTGGCTCGAGACTGAAGGCGGGTACGCTCGCGAAGATCTCACCGATGGCACGGCAATGCTCCCGCGCGACGCTCGCCCGCTCCATAACGTGGCTGGCGTTGCGCCCGGGTGTGTTATCGGTTCGGTGTACGTCCTCCCGGGCGTCCCACACGAGATGAAGCCAATGTTCGAGGGTGTCGCAACGGAATTTAGCGGCCAAGAACGGTTTCGAGAGGTCGTTGTGGCCGACGAACCCGAAAGCGCCCTGCTCGACCGACTGGCGGAGTTACAGCAACGCTTCGACGTGGGCGTTGGAAGCTATCCTGGAGAGCACGTCCGCATCAGCGTCCAGAGTACGGATCGCGAGCTCGTCGAGGAAGCCGTCGGCTGGCTGCGTGACCACGTCAAGACGGTGGCTGTGACTGAAGATAGCTGAGGACCGGGTCGGGTGGGAAACGAGTTCGTCACACCAGTGTCGTCCCCTCGGCGTCCGTCCGCCCGGGCCGACGTTCGTGACTTGCAGTCAACGAGAACCGAGCGATCGCCACCTCAGATAATATACCGTCGGACAGAGGCTTTGATAGACTGTCGCCGGGAACGCCCTCCAGCGAAACTATCAACCGTTCTGTCCGACGGGATAGTAGCCATCGAAACGATCTGTTCACCTATCGCAGCGCCGTCTTTCGAGCCGGTGTGCACTGACGTTCGCTGGCCCCTATACCGATGACGCTCGAGGGAGTTTTGATTCGCCAAGCGATGATCGCGCTCGAACAAACACTACCGGTGAACCGCCCCGAGGCACTCGCCTTGCTTATCTGTAGACGTACAGCAGCCAGAGCCCGACGATGACCAGACCCGCAAGCAGTACGCCCCAGCCGGATACTTCGATCGGAACGGCCGACCCCTCGAGAAGGGTTCCTGTGAGTTCGTCCATGGTTCCACCTGAGAACGCGCCCCTCTTAATGGTTCAGAAAACGGGCGGGATTCACCACCGCGGCCCGACCGAAGCCACACGGCTTTTTTCTCCCCGGCCGAAGGGGCGCGTATGGAGACACTGGGGTTCGTCGTCAATCCGATCGCGGGCATGGGCGGTCGCGTCGGATTGAAAGGTACCGACGGGATGGTCGAAGAAGCACGACGACGTGGTGCAGAGCCACGCGCGCCGGAACGAGCACGAACTGCACTCGAGACGCTGGCCCGCAGAAAACCCGAACTGACCGTCTACACGGCCGCCGGGCAGATGGGCGAGGACGCCGCGCTCGCGGCCGGCTACGACCCTGTCGTGGTCTACGAACCGACCGTCGTGGAAGATCAAACCACAGACACCAGTGCAACAGACACGAGAGCCGCCGTCGAAGCCATGCTCGAGGAGGGTGTCGATCTTGTTCTCTTCGTTGGGGGGGACGGAACGGCCGTCGACGTTGCGGAAGTGCTCGAGGACGACGAGCACGAGACACCGATGCTCGGCGTGCCTGCAGGCGTCAAAATCTACTCCTCGGTGTTCGGTGTGACGCCTGCGGACGCCGGTAGGGTGGCAGCCGAGTTCGACCGCGTCGAAGCCCGTGAGGTGAACGACATCGACGAAGCCGCCTACCGCGAGGGAACCGTCCGGGCCGAACTCAAAGCCGTCGTCCCCGTTCCCGTTGCAAGTGCCGTCCAATCGAGTAAACAGCTCTCGAGCGGGAGTGTCGACGGGCTCGCCGCGGGTTTTGCGGATGAGGTCGACCCCGAAGCGACCTACGTCTTCGGCCCGGGGAGTACCGTCGGCGCGATCGAAAGCGAACTGGGGATCGACCCCTCACCACTTGGCGTCGACGTTTGGCGAGACGGCGAACTGCTGATCAGAGATGCCGCGGAAGCCGAAATTCTCGACGTCATCGAGGATCCCGTGGTAATCGTCGTCTCCCCCATCGGTGGACAAGGGTTCGTGTTCGGGCGCGGCAACCACCAGATATCCCCCGCCGTCATCGAGCGAGCCGAATCGATCGAAATCGTCGCCTCCGACGACAAACTCGATTCGATCGGCACCTTACACGTGGATACGGACGACCCCGAACTGGACGACTCGCTCCGCGGCTGGGTCCACGTCAGAACTGGCCGGTTCACTACCCGGATGCTCAAACTCGAGTGAGACGCTCGGAAGGGCAGGGAAAAGCTGCCTCGTACCCGATTTCTCGGCACCAAGAGCCGAATATAAGGTGTAATGATATTAAACCAAGATAAACTAGGGCACACACACTCGAACAAGTTGATACTACACATATAGTCAAGATTAAGGTTGGCCTGACCCTACTGAGGATATGGAGACGCGGAAAGTTCAACGGCTCGGCCCCTCGACGCTGGCGATGACGTTGCCAGCCGAGTGGGCAAGCGAACATGGTGTCGAAAAAGGCGACGAGGTCTCACTCCGCATGGGCGGAAAAGGGACGCTCACGGTGATGCCCGAATCGGCTAACACCGAGGAGATGGAGGCGATCATCCGAACGGATAACCTGGATGCCGACGCCGTCGAGCGTGCCATCGTCGCCCAGTACGTCCTCGGACGGCGTGTCATCCGCATCGAGTGTACTGACGGTGCGCTCGAGTCGGCTCACATCAACGCCGTCTATCGGGCGGAAACCCAGTTGATGGGGTTAGGGGTAATCGAAGAAACCCCCGAAAGCATCTCGATCCGGTGTTCGGTCGACCCCGAAGACTTCACGCTCGATAACCTCCTCGAGCGCCTCGAACGAACCGGGCGAACCATGCGCGGGGAAGCGATCAAGGCGCTTGCACACGGCAATCCCGACCTGGCCCAGCGGGCACTCAATCGGGAACGACAGGCTAACAAGATCTTCGTCCTGCTGTTGCGTCTCATCTTTACGGCCTACCAGAACCCCAATCTCGCCCGCGCAGTCGGCCTCGAGAGCGGGTTCCCGCTGATTGGCTACCGCTCGATTGCCAAGAACCTCGAACTCACTGCCGACAACGCCGAAGATATCGCCGACATCGTGATGGAAGCCGAGGGACACACGCTCAACGTCGACCAGTCGGTGATGCGTGACATTCGTGAGTTGACCGAGAAGGTCGACGAAATCACGACGCTGGCAGTCGAGTCGGCCGTCGAACGAAACTACGACAAGACGATCGAAGCTCGAGAGTTGTTCCACGATATTTCGAACCGGGAGCGCGAAATCCTCGCGGAGTTGCCCGAGATGTCGAACGAGGACCTGCTCCAGGTTCGCGAGGTGCTGGTCAGCCTCCAACAGACGGCCCAGTATGCGATGCGTAACGCCGAAATCGCAGCGAACCTGGCGCTCAACGAAGAGTCGGAGCACACGACGATTCGGTAACAGTCTTGGGCTTTCATCTCGCTCGGGGTGCGTGAAGCCGACCCTATTCAATCGGATATGTATTTGCACTCACGAGCAGTGGTCAGCGCCACTGGTCACGTATTTTTGTGAACTGTCTGGGTCAAGCCCCGAGAGTTCCCGCAGACCGACCATCGATACGCACCGACAACGATCCGCATGAGTGGCAACTATAGGTTCGCGTTCCAAACGATGAGCCATGGAACGCAAGGAGTTTCGCGATCTCGTCTCACCCGAGGCCGCAACGGAGGCGATCGAGTCGCTCTCCCTCGAGGGCGGTATCGACCGCGTCCCGCTTGCAGAGGCCCACGGACGCGTGCTGGTGACGCGGCTAGACGCCGAACTCGACGTCCCCGGATTCGACCGCTCGAGCATGGACGGCTACGCGCTACGGGCCGCCGATACGTTCGGGGCTGACGAAGCCGATCCGGCCCGCCTCGAGGTTGTCGGTGCGGTTCACGCCGGGGAAACACCGGCGGTCGAAGTGGGCGATGGCGAGGCGGTCGAGATTTCGACCGGGGCCGTCATGCCCGCCGGCGCGGACGCGATGGTTCCCGTCGAGCGAACCGATCTCGAGGCCGGGGACGTGCTGGTACGGACGGGTGTCGCGCCCGGTGACAACGTCATGTTCGCCGGTGCGGATGTTGCTGCTGGCGAGCGGGCACTGGGGCCGGGAACGCAGATCACGCCACGAGAAATCGGTTTGCTGTCGGCGCTGGGTCTCGAGGAGGTCCCCGTTCGGGCAAAACCACGCGTTGGGATCATTTCGACCGGTGACGAACTGGTCAGACCCGGTGGGGACCTCGACAGTGACCGCGGCGAGATTTACGACGTCAACAGTTACACTATCGCCGCCGCCGTCGAGGAGGCCGGCGGCGAAGCCGTACTGTTTCCGCACGCCGGCGACGATCAAGCCGAGATGGAGCGTGTCCTCAGAGATGCCGCCGCCGACTGTGATCTGGTCCTCTCGTCTGGCTCGACGAGTGCGAGCGCCGTCGATGTCATCTATCGCGTTATCGAAGAGCAGGGTGAGTTACTGGTTCACGGTGTTTCGATCAAACCCGGCAAACCCATGCTAATCGGCCGCCTCGAGGGATCTGCGTACGTGGGCCTTCCCGGCTATCCCGTCTCGGCGATGATGGTGTTCCGGACGTTCGTCGCACCCGTGCTTCGCGAGGCTGCAGGCCTCCCGGAACCAGCCTCGGCGACGATCACCGGCGAGTTGGCTATCCAGGAGCGCTCACCACAGGGCCGACACCGACTCGTCCCGGTTGGGCTAACGACCGACGGTGACGAAAACCTCCTCGTCTATCCCGTGGACAAGGGAAGCGGTGCAACGACAAGCTTATCGGACGCCGACGGCCTGGTCGAGATCGACGCCCAAACCGACTACCTCGAGGCCGGAAAGCAAGTCGAAGTCACCCTCTTTTCGCCCGAAACACGACCACCGACACTGTTCGCCGTGGGTGAGAACGATCCCACGATGAATCGCGCCCTCGACCGACTCGATCGGCCGCGATACCTCCCCATCGGCTCACGGCCGAGTCTTCGGCGACTCCGCAAAGGAGTCCCCGACGTCGCAGTGGTAGCGGGTCCGCTCGAGCGCGAGGTCGACCACGAATTACTCGGCGAGTGGACGCGCGAATGGGGACTGGTCGTCCCCGCTGGCAATCCAGAGGAGGTTGCGGGGCTCGCTGATCTCGTCGATCAGCCACTGAGGTTCGTCAATCGGACGACCGATTCGGGCCTCCGCTCGAGCCTCGGTCTCGAGGTTGCGGATCTGGCGGCCGCCCGTGACGTCGAGCGTCACGATATCGTCAGTGCCGTCGACGGCTTCGATATCGGCCTCCGTGCTCACGAAAGCCCGGCCCGACGAGTCGCCGTCGGCGACGCCGACGTCGGTCTCGGGCTTGCCGAAACCGCAAGCCAACTCAGCCTCGGATTCGTCCCACTCGGCGAACAGCCCGTTCGCGTTCTCGCTAACCCGGATCGAACCGGCAAACCCGGGGTCCGATCACTCGAGGGTGTGCTCACGGACGTTCTCGAGTGAGCGGCCCTGGGTACACCCGAGTAGCTTTCCAACCAGGGGTCGCCGCCTGGGAAGCGTTTGTTTTGACGTTCAGCAAGGAACCAATAGAAGATTCAAACATTCTGTCTATCTTGAAAGGCTCGTTTCTCGAAGTCACAGTTTTACGCATCAACGGTGTACAACCCACGATGTCGACGATTGCCGAGTTCCGCGTCCCAGCGGCCGAGACCGTCCTGTCGGCGACCTTCGAAGCGCTACCGACCGTGCGCTTCGAACTCGAGGCATCGGTATCGAAGACCCTCCCCTCCCTGTGGGTTTCAGGTGTCGAACGCGAAGCCATCGAAGACGCGTTCGCCAGCGATTCGAGCGTCGAAGCGTTCGAACTGGTCGCCCGCTCCGAAGAGCGACTGCTGTACGATATCGATTCGAGTGCCGCACAGTCGTTTTACGACAAACTGCTGTCATCGGGTGGCTCATTGCTCGAGGGACACGGCTGTGACGGCTGGTGGCAGTACAAGATGCGGTTTCGGAGCCGGGAGGCTCTGGTCGAGACCCACGAACGTCTCGAGAACAACGAGATTACGGTTGACCTGAGCCGCGTGACCGACATTTCCCGGATGAGGGCGGGGAACTCGAGGTTGACACCCGAACAGCACGAGGCGCTGACGGCTGCGTTCGAGCGCGGGTACTTCCAGATACCGCGACAGATTTCGATGGAAGAACTCGCCGCCGAACTCGGGATCTCCCATCAGGCGCTCTCCGAACGCCTCCGCCGAGCGTATGGCACGCTCGTCGATGCGGAGGTGCAGCCGGCGAACGAGCGAACGAACAGCTGATCAGGTGCCGATCTCGAGTTCGTCGAACGATTGTACACGGTAATCACCGAGTACGCACTGCCCTCGACGTTCGTGGCCGACGCGTTCGACGTGAATTGCATCAAGCCCCGCGTTCCAGGCAGCCCCGACGTCGTTTGCCCCGTCGCCAGCGAGGACACCTCGAGCGTCGGACTCGAGCAATCCGAGGTCTGCCATTGCCCGTTCGACGGGCGTCGGATCGGGCTTCCAGCCGGTTTCCTCGGTGCAACAGAGAGTCGTGTCGAACCAGTCGCGGATATCGAGTTCGTCCAGTACCGGACCGGCGAGGAACTGCTGACAATGGGTGACCAATCCGACCGGCGTCTCGAGGTCACCGACGAACGCGGCATCGTCGTGGAGGTAGGTGTGCTGGGCCCGAACGGCAGGATCTTCTTCGGCGTGGAAGGCGTTCCAGAAGGTGTCGGGTTCGATACCCCACTCGCGTAACTGAGCATTTCGCGAACCGGAGAGTCCACTCCAGAGGATATCCGCCTCGCGGTCACTAAACGAGTGATCGAGGCGGTCGCCGACCCGATCGAAGACCGACCGTGTGTACGACCACTCGACGTCGACGAGCGTCCCGTCGAGGTCGAGCAGCCAGAAATCGTACTCGGAGACCATCGGAGCGATCAGTAAGGCAGTCAAGAATAAATGTGTATCGACCGAGTGCATGGGCTGGTACCCTCTCACGCGCCGACCCATACGTGAAACCGAGCCCAGAAATCGCTTTCACGCATCCGTTCAGGTTTAGGGAGCCACTGCTCCTCCGCTACGCGTCGACATGTGAGCCGACCCCATCGGTTCGGTCCACACGTTCAGGCGTGAAGAACTATAGTAGCCAGTGAACCGATGTACACACCGACCGCGACGCACGCTTGCGAGAGGGTGGGCAATGACGTTCACTGGCTACTATACTATCTCCTGTTCAAGCACGGACTCGGCCTCGAGAGTAGACCCATCACCCAATGAGTAGTTCCCGCGTGTCGACTGCCTCACACGAGGGACACACGAACCGGTAGCGAACACGACGTCCCGACGTCTCGGCCGTCCAGTTGCCAGCTCGGTCTTTGGCCCCGCACGCACCGCACCGTTGATGCGTTCGCTCGAGTCTGTCCCGATAGCGCTCGAGTGGATACTTTGAGAGAGCCATGTGTTAACACATGACTCGAGAGTCTATAAATCCATCCGTATCTTCACTCGCACTCCGTCAAGCGTCGACATGCGTGAAACCGAATCGAGCGCTTGCTTTCACCCACGGGTACAGGTTCGGAAAGCCACTATCGTCGTACCGGTAGCGGTCGGTTCAAAATCTACCGGTCCCGGCTACTTGAGGGTCCTGCCAAGACCCTACTACAGGAACGGGAGTGTGGGTGGAAACGACCGAACAAATTTAATACCGAGCCCTATCTAAGTAGGGTATGGATGATGTCGACGCGACGCATGGAAAGGGTGAGTCGGTCCCCCAGAGAGGGGTCACCGCCGCGCTCGAATACGTCGCCGACCCGGTCTTTACCGTCGAAGACGGGACGATAATCTACGCCAATGAACGGGCAAAAAACGCCCTCGAGTTGCCCACTGACGTAATCGGGACCGAAGCATCGAACGCGCTGGAGCCGATATGGTCGAACCTGGAAACCGAAATCGCCGAAACGACGATCGGAACGGTTCGTAACGTCGATATCGACGTGGAGGCTTTCGACGCTCGCGTCCACCGGGGACACGACGGCGCGACGGTTACGCTACATTCTCACGACGATGAAACCGAATTCGAAGATGTCGATCGGGCGGTCAAAACGCGAGCCATCAACGAAGCACCGGTCGGTTTCTCGCTGTCCGACCCACATATGGAGGATAACCCGCTGGTCTACGTCAACAGCGCATACGAGGAGTTAACCGGCTATCCCGGTGACGAAGTCGTCGGCCGAAACTGTCGGCTTCTGCAGGGGCCCGAGTCCGATGCCGCCGCCACCGACGAGATGCGGGCCGCAATCGACGAGGAACGACCGACGACCGTCGAGATCAAAAACTACCGGAAGGATGGGGCGGAGTTCTGGAACGAGGTCACCGTCGCTCCGGTTCGAAACAGCGCTGGCGAAATTACCCACTACGTTGGGTTCCAGAACGATATTACGCAGCGAAAGGAAGCCCAGTTCGCCCTGCAAGAGCGCACGGACGAACTCGAGTATATTCTCGAACGTGTCGAAGGCCTGATTCAGGACGTGACGACCGCCGTCGCCGGTTCGATCTCTCGGAGCGCGCTCGAGCAGTCGGTCTGTGAACGGATCGCGGCGGAATCACCGTACGAAGGGGCCTGGGTCGGTGAACGAAATCCCGCAACGGACGTGCTCGAAGTTCGTGCAACCGCGGGTGTCGACCCCGAGGATGTACCGGTCGATGCGGACCACCCGTCGGCCGTGAGCCTCGAGACGGAGTCTGTCGTCGTCGAGACCCACGGCGGGATGACCCAGGCTGCCTTCCCACTGGAGTACAACGGCGTCGAGTACGGCACCCTTACCGTCTGTTCCGACCAGAACCATGAGGTCACTGACCGTGAGGAGGTGATACTCTCGGCACTGGCTCGAGCGGTCGCCAGCGGAATCAACGCTCGCGAAACCAGTCGAATGCTCGCCACCGACGCCGTCGTGGCCGTCGAGCTCGATCTCACCGACCCCGCACTCGTTCCAGTCGCGCTGACGACCGAAACCGACTGCCAGCTCGAGTATCGACGGTCCGTCCACCGAACCGGTGACGACACGGCTTCCCTGTTCACCGCCACGGGCATCGCTACTGAGGACCTACAGAGCGCCGCTTCCACCCTCGAAGACGCCGACCTCGAGGTGCTCGTCGAACGGGAGGACAGCTGCCTCATCGAAGTCCACAGCGATGACGACTTCGTCCGCTGGCTCTCCGAACGGGGTATCCTCGTCCAATCAATCGAAGCCGATTCCGGTCGAGCGCGTGTGACACTCGAGATTCCACACTCGACGAACGTTCGTGGCGTCGTCGAAGCGGTACAATCGAAATACGACGGTACCGACGTCGTCTCGTTCCGACAGCACGAACGCGGCGGTGATACCCAAGAAGAGTTCGCAGCAAGTCTCGAAGGAAAGCTGACGGAGCGACAGTTCGCCTCGTTACAGCGAGCGTATCTGGGCGGCTATTTCGAGTGGCCCCGGCCGACGACTGGCGAGGAACTCGCCCAGTCGATGGGCGTCTCACGACCAACGTTCCACGAGCATTTACGAAGTGCGGAGGCGAAACTGTGTCAGGCGTTTTTCGACGACGAACCCGACTCGAGGTGAACCCGAACCCAATACCGAATGAACCACTGGTTACCGGATCGTAGTCCCACCTTAGCCTCGAAAATCGGATACGACGGTCACCCGCGTTTAAATAACCGATCGTGGTACGCCGGGCCATGCTCGAGATTCCGCTTCAGATCGGTGGCGGTGGCTTCCTGTACTGGGCGATCATCTTCTTCGTGCTGGCGATTATCGCGGCCGCAGTGGGCGCGCGAGGCGTCGCCGGCATCAGCATGGAAATCGCCCGAATCTTCGTGTTGATATTCATCATCCTCGCCATCGTGGCCCTGCTCTTGTAGCCCTCGAGACGGGCCGCCGTGAGCAGTCAACGAGCGACAGATCGCGGCCTCCCGAGAGGTGCCACCGGGGCCAGATCTTGACGGCTCGTGAATGCACCTCCGATTACCTTCACGATCGGACACGCGAGGAGTTCTCACCGCGAATAAATCCCCTCGAATCCCTCCCCTCACTCCACGTCCCCTTTCTGTGACACCGTATGTCGGCCCACATTCGAGGAGTTGCGAAGTAACTACAGATGGTTACCCCATCGTGGGAACGACTAACAGGCTGCAGAACCAATATAACGAACAGGGTTTACTATGACAGAACTTGGCGGTTTTCAGGATCGCGTGGCACGGGTCGATCTCTCGGACGGATCGGTAGGATACGAGTCGATCGATGACGAAGACGCGCGCAAGTACATCGGTGCGCGCGGACTCGGCGTAAAGTACGTCTTCGATCAGGGGCCGGACGTCGATCCGATGAGTCCGGACAACCTGCTCGCGTTTATGAACGGGCCGTTGACCGGAACGCAGGTGACGATGTCGGGACGTATCGCCGTCTGTACGAAATCACCGCTGACCGGCACGGTTACCGACAGCCATCACGGTGGCTGGTCCGGGGCACGGCTGAAATGGGCGGGCTTCGACGGCCTCCTGTTCGAGGGGAAAGCCGACGACCCCGTCTACGCCTACATCGAAGACGGCGAAGTCGAACTCCGTGATGCCTCCCATCTCTGGGGGAAAGGCGTCCACGAGACCAGAGACACCCTGGAGGAGGAAGTCGACGGTTCCTACGGGAAGAACCTCTCGATGATGGCCGTTGGTCCGGGCGGCGAAAACGAGGTCAAATACGCCTGTATCGTCAACGAAGATGACCGTGCGTCGGGTCGTGGCGGCACCGGGTGCGTAATGGGCTCGAAAAACCTCAAAGCGGTCGTTGTCAAGTCGACGACCAAGATGCCACAGCCGGCAGACCCAGAAACGTTCAAGGAGGGTCACCAGCAGGCGATGAAAGCGATCACCGAGTCCGACGTGACCGCACCAAACGAGGGTGGCCTCTCGCTGTACGGCACGAACGTGTTGATGAACATCGGCGAGGAGATGGATGGACTGCCGACGAAAAACGGTCGCTACACATCGACCGAAAGTATGCGAAACACCGAAGGCGTCGACATCGACGCCGAACGCGTCTCCGGCGAGAACGTCCGCGAGAACATCCTCGTCGACGAACCGACCTGCCACTCCTGTCCGGTCGCCTGTAAGAAGGAAGTCGAAGTTACCCGGATGCACAAAGGCGAGGAGATGAACGTCCGGATGGAGTCGTACGAGTACGAATCAGCCTACGCGCTCGGACCGAACTCCGCCCACACCGACCGCGATGCCGTCGCCGTGATGATCGATCGGTGTAACGACATGGGCGTCGACACCATCGAAACCGGGAACATGATGGCGATGGCCATGGAAATGACCGAACACGGCAAACTCGAGGGAGTCGGCGAACTCGAGTGGGGCGACACGGAGACGATGATCGACATGATCGACGCGATCGGCCGCCGGGACGGCGACCTCGCCGACTTGCTCGCCGAAGGCCCCCGCCGGGTCGCCGACCGTAAAGACGCCCACGACAACTCGCTGGCGGTCAAAGGGCAGACGATTCCGGCCTACGACCCACGCTGTATGAAGGGGATGGGTATCGGCTACGCGACCTCTAATCGCGGCGCCTGCCACCTTCGTGCGTACACGCCATCTGCCGAAATCCTCGGCATTCCAGAGAAGGTCGATCCCTACGAATACGAGGGCAAGGGCGAACTCGCAGCCGCCTTCCAGGACCTCCACGCCATCAGCGACTCCTTCGACATCTGCAAGTTCAACGCCTTCGCCGAAGGCATCGAGGAGTACGTGCTGCAGTACAACGGCATGACCGGCCTCGACGTCACCGAAGACGACTTGCTCGAGGCAGGCGAACGGATCTACACGCTGGAGCGTTACTACAACAACCTCAACGGTTTCGACGGTGCAGACGACTCGCTGCCGGCACGCTTCCTCGAAGGCGAGGACGGCATCCCTGGCCAGGGAGCCAGCGAGGGCGAGTTCTGCGAACTCGAGGAGATGAAAACCGAGTACTACGACCACCGTGGCTGGGTCGACGGCATCGTCCCCGACGAAAAACTCGAGGCACTCGAGATCGACCTCGGCCCCGGCACGGGCGTGTCCTCGAGCGATTCGCCCGCCCCGGCTGACGACTGATACGGACCGCTGTGAATTTTTACCAGTAGTTCCGATCAGGTCGACAGTCACCTGAGAGACTGCGTGAACTGTACGAGAGCTACACGTATTTTCCTGCTCACTCGAAAGGTGTCTACAAACGATGAAGTACCAAGACCGCGAACCTAACGAGATGATAGACGACCTCGTCCGTCACGACCAAACGATCGTCAACGACGTTCGCCTGCACTACGTCTCCGCCGGGCCGCCAGACGGTGACCTCGTCATTTGCTTACACGGTTTCCCCGAGTTCTGGTACGCCTGGCGACACCAGATTCCCACGCTCGCCGACGCTGGCTATCGCGTTATCGCCCCGGATATGCGTGGGTACAACCGGTCGGAAAAGCCCCACGGCCTCGAGTCATATCGACTCGAGACCCTTGTAGCAGACGTCACCGAGCTCATCACCGATCTCGGAAGCGAACGCGCTCACCTGGTCGCTCATGACTGGGGCGGGTTAGTGGCCTGGGCAACTGCGTACTCGCATCCGAACGTCGTGCAAACCCTGACGGTCCTCAACGCCCCGCACCCGGTCAAATACGTCCGGGAACTCTCACTCGAGCAGTGTCTTCGGTCCTGGTACGTTCTCTGGTTTCAGGTACCCTGGATACCAAACCGGTTCCTGACGGTGAAAAACAGCGCCGCGCTCGAATCGGTGTTCACCGACAGCGCGGCCGACCCAGCGGCGTTTACCGATCGGGATATCGAGCGCTACCGGCGTGCCTTTTCTCGACCCGGCGTCGCGAAATCGGCCCTCGCGTACTATCGGGCACTCTTCCGCGGCTGGTTCCCCCAGCAGGCAGTGGGTCGACTTCCACTCGTTGGCGAGCGGCTTGCCCCACGAGTTCCACGAGTACCTACCCCGACTCAGGTTCTCTGGGGCGAACAGGATACGGCGCTCGCAGTCGAACAAACCGTGGGGCTCGAGCGATACGTCGGTGATCTCACCGTTCGTCGATTTCCCGACGCGAGCCACTGGCTCCACGTCGAACGATCCGACGTCGTCACGGATGCAATCCTCGAGTTTCTTTCCGGGTAGTGACTTCCCAACCCTGAACGGATGCGTGAAACCGATGGTTTCACTCATTAGTCGACGTCTGGGAAGGTACTAGTACGAGGGACGGTGCTGGCACAGCGGCGAATCAACGGCGATCGAACGCCAGCCTGTATCGAGAAAAGTGTTTATCCGTGGGCGAGTAAACTCTGCTATGAGCCATCACCACACACCGGACCATGAGACTGAACACGCACCCGGATACGGTGCACCCTCCGGCTGGAGTCCCGAACAGGCCCGACGAATCGAGCGAACGCCAGAAACGACTGCACCGATCGTCTATCCAGCCGACGAAGACGATGGATCAGGACTCCACATCTGGGACACCTGGTTTTTGCGCACTCGTGATGGCTCCATTGCGACCATCGACGGCTGGCGCGTAATCTTCTCACTCACCGCGCCGGCAGATCTGCTCCCAGGCAAGCGCCACGACGTCGCCAGGATTCGCTATTTTTACTCGCGTGACGGCCACGACTGGCACTGTGGTGGCACGCTCTTCGAGGAAGGCACGGCGTTCGGCTCGAGACAGTGGGCCGGGTCCGCTCTGTACGACGACGGAACCGTCTACTGCTTTTACACTGCAGCTGGCTCCCGTGAGGGACCGTTGAGCTACCACCAGCGCCTCGCGGTTGGCGCGGGCGGCTCGGTCGAAACCGACGAAACCGGCCTCGACATCCTCGGTCCCTTCGATCACCAGATCATGCTCGAGGCCGACGGCGACCGATACGAAACCGAAGCCCAGTCCCGGGGAATGATCTACACCTTCCGCGATCCGTGGTTCTTCGAAGATCCCGAAACGGGTGCAACGCATCTACTGTTCGAAGCGAATACACCGGTCCCCGAAGACGCCGACTGCTGCAACGGCGACCCGACACGCCAGGAGTTCAACGGCTCGATCGGCCTCGCAACGTCCCCAACCGGGGACCCGACGCAATGGCAGTTCGAAGACCCGCTCATCGATGCCGTCTGTGTCAACCAGGAACTCGAGCGACCGCACCTCATCGTCCGCGATGGGCGTTACTACCTGTTCATCTCGAGTCACCGCCACACCTTCGAACCGGGACTCGACGGGTTCGACGCCCTCTATGGGTTCGTCGCTGAGTCACTTCGGGGACCGTACCGCCCGCTCAACGACTCAGGGCTCGTCCTGACGAACCCGGCCGCGGCAGCGTATCAGACGTACTCCTGGCTCGCCTATCCACACCGTGAGGAGATACTCGTCTCGAGTTTTCTCAACTACTACAACCTCGAGGGACTCAGTATCGACGAAGTTGGTAACCTTCCACCCGAAGCCCAGTTCGAGCGCTTCGGTGGAACGCTCGCACCCACCGTCAGACTCACGCTCGATGGCGACCGGACAGCGGTTCGAGGGACGCTCGATCATGGACACCTCCCCACACCTGAGGAGGACCTCCCACCAACCCTACGTGGCCGACTCACCGATGCCGACCAGAAAGGAGCTGGTTCGTATGGACAGACTGGGCGCGCTGACAGTAGCGACTGACTGAATTGAAAATTGAAGAAGGGGAGAAAGCCGTCACACTGCTACCGCGTGCCTATCGGTTTCGAAAGGCGGCCGCTTCGACCGTCGCAGTCCACGCACGAACCGGTTCCGTTACAACTCGACCCCAGGCACTGACGAGTGAACGAGGACGAAATTCGTCGCTGGAGGCACGCTCTCGAGGTGCCCCTGAACCATCTTCGTCCACGTTGACGCCTCCGCCTGGAGAACTTCTGTGAGGGCGTTCGGTGATCGTCGTTGTACACTCCGGACAGATGTACGCGAGCGTCGAGTCACGGGTTTCGACTTCCCAGTCACCGTCGACTGGGCTTTGATGATCGCATTCCCAGCAAAACAGTGTACGTTTCGGTGGTGGTTCTGTTGGGACAGTTGCCCCGGGCGTATCCATTGTCATATGAGATGGTAACGAGTCGAGGCACTTAACCTGTGCGGCAACCACTTCCGTTTCAAACAGTTGTTCCGTATATGGGTAGACATTCATGAATATAGATCCCTATAGACACACAGGACGTTCACTGGAAACCCGATTTGTAAGACACTACCGTGATGGAGATGAACACGTCACTGACAGTCGTGGGAGGAGTTTTCAATGGATGCAACGTACCCTCCCAAACGTCGACTGATGAGTGAAACCATCGGTTTCACGCATCCGTACAGGGTTGGGAAGCCACGCAGCGTCTCGTAATTTCTGCACTCGATACCTCGAGAATTTATCGGAGGAGTCCATCGATTCCGTGCCTCTAGTCGAAACACAAACGCTGCTTCCACGAGGCGAAATGCCTGGTTGGCTACGATACCCCCCATCAGCGAGCATCGGCGCTATGAACGGGAAGCCGAAAAAACGGATTCGTTCCCGAAATCACTCGCTCGAGGCGAAGAAGGTGAACCGTTTTACCTGATACGTTAGTACACCGCGACGTCGTCGAATTTTCCATCGTAAAAGATGTGATCAGGATGGGTTGGCTCCGTTCCGGAAAGCAATAGGCGGTCGATTTTCTCCCAGGTATTTTCGTAGACGAGGTGACCGAGCTCACTCGCCGTCGTCCCCCACCGCTTGAGCCCGTTGTCGTAGACGACACGTCGTCGTTCATTAGAACGGAACGCCTCGACGAGTTCAGCTTCCGACTCGATCGATCGGTCGAATTCGACGTACGATACACCAACTGAACGGGGTAGATGCGCATACGAAGAGGTAAACGGAGCCAGGTCGAACTTCGATGCCACCGTTCTCGCCCGCCGGTTGTGTCTCGGCAGATGCTTTGGATTGAAAATTTCTATTGCGTCGATAACGTCTCGATATTCGCGAATATCGCGCTTGGTCAACGAAACCGTCAGAAACTCCGGGTGTGGAACCAGCACGGCTGCATCCTGTCGGTCGAACGCCGTCATCGCTCCCTCGAGCGTGATAAAGTCCGGAACCGGGTCCTCGAGTCCGATCGCCAGCACGTGCTTTCGATCCTGCCACGACCCCGTAAACACCTCTCGAGCGGGGATCACTTGGACCGAGTCGGTGCTGTAGGCGGCCGCCCGCTCGCGTATCTCGGACAGGCGCTTGAAATGGGGGGCATACACCAACACGTCGATCCCAGCGCGCCGGGCGTATTCGACGGTGCGATCGTTTAACACTTTGACGTGGCAATCGACTCGAGTTGACTCTCCGGCGCTCACACCTGCCAGTTACACTAGCGAGCAGTTAGGAATTCTGATTTGTCCATCCGGTCTGACGGTCGAAATCGAACCGTGAGTGCAACGAAAGACCCTTTAGACCCCCTTGAGAAAAGCCATTGAATGGCCTGGGAATGTGGAATCGACGGTTGTGAGGCCGTCTTCGACGACGTCGAATCGGCCATCGCCCACCAGGTGAGTGCCCACGAACGCCTCGAGTGTGGTGTCTGTGGGACTATCGTCCCCGACGGCTACCTCGGAATTCGTCACGTGTTCACCGAACACAGCCGTGCTGAGTACGTCCGCGCATACGGAGCCGACTCTGAAGACGTTCGTCAACGTGAGAAACTTCTCGAGGAAATCGACGAATCGATCGACGAAAAGCGACTGGCCGAGTTTTTGAACGGGTAAATTTTCACGCGTCGGGTTCGTTCGCTACGCTCACTCACCCCTCCTTGCGAAATCTTGTACAAAATACTCGGCGCTCGCCTGTGACCTGCGCCGAGTGCATTACCTCGAAAAACGCCACAAGATAGGACACGATACCGTCTCAAGACAGCACTCGAGTCCTTACCGCTCGTCCGAATCCAGCACTCGAATCTGGTCGCCACGAACCGTCACCGGAATTGGAACCGTGGCTTCGTACAGTTCGACCGTCACCTGATCTTTCCCTTCGTCGATTCGCTGCACCTGGGCTTTCTCCCCTTTGAACGGACCTGCGATGAGTTCGACGATGTCTCCTTCTGCAATCCCTTCCACGTCCGGTTTGGGCGAAAGGAAATGCTCCACTTCGGAGATGTCCGATTCGCCTGGAATGACAGACCGTGCGTGGGGGATCTCCTCGAGGATACGTTCGATGATGTTCGAATCGTCGGCTTCGACCATTACGTAGGAGGTCAGCGAATCGGGGGCTAACGCTGCGTGTACGGTCGGGTCTTCCCGAGTGATGATCATGTCAGCGACCGTCTGCTCCTGGCTTGCGGTCGTTTTGACAGCGTAAATCGGCATCAGAACCCACCGCCAGTGAGGAACAACATAATCACACCGATGAGGAATCCGAGAAAGCCGACGAGCAAGATCCCTGCACCGGCTATTTTCGACACTTGCAGGAACTCCTCGCGCGTGGGCGTCGTCGCCATCTTCAGTACCCGCACGTACGAGGTGAGATCGTAGGGAACGTCCATATCTGTGTGTTTACAATGTAGCGACTTTTATCTGTCTTTCTGTTTTCGAGATAGGCCACTCGAGCGAGCCTCGAGAGACAGTGCACATCGATGAAGGCCTCCAGGAACAGCACACAATCGATGATACTCGAGCAGGCGTCCCAATTGCCGACGAATGTGGAGACGTTATGCTTCGTCGAACAGTTCTTCACCGTCGACCATGTGGTCGGCGACGGTGTCCATGTCGAGGCTGACACCGAGTCCAGGTTCTTCGGGGATTTCGATGTAGCCTTCCTCGATCACATCGCCTTCGACCAGGTCCTCCCACCAGCCGAGTTCGTAGCTGTGGTACTCGACGGCCAGCGAGTTCGGAATCGCCGCCCCGACGTGTGCGGAGGCGACGGTGGCAACCGGCGACGCCACGTTGTGCATCGCGACGGGGACGTAGTACTGGTTAGCAACATCGGCGATCTTTCGCGTCTCACGCATACCGCCGACTTTCGGCATGTCCGGTGCGATAATGTCGACGGCCTGGTTTTCGATGAGACGACGGAGTTCAGTCACGCGATAACGGTTCTCGCCGACCGTGATTGGGGTCGTCGTCGACTGGGTAACGTTGGCCTGCACTTCGAGGTTCTCCGGCGGGACGGGGTCTTCGAGCCACCAAACGTCGTAGGGCTCGAGCGCTTCGGCGAGCCGCTTCGCCGAGCCACCGGAGAACGTCCAGTGGCAGTCGAAGGAAACGTCTGCACGGTCTTTGACGCGTTCGGTGACCTGCTCGACGATTTCGGCTTTGTGCCGAATTTCACCGGGACGGAGATGACGGTTCGCTCGGTCTTTTTCCAGTCCACTCGGCACATCGAGGTCGAACTTCAGGGCATCGTATCCGAGCTCCTCGACGACCCGTTCGGCCTCATCAGCGCAGGCTTCCGGGTCGGCTTCCGCCTCAGTGTGACAGTCACAGTAAACGCGCATCTCGTCGCGATACTTGCCACCGAGTAGCTGGTAGGCCGGCACCTCGAGGATCTTGCCCGCCAGATCGTGTAAAGCGATTTCGATACCCGAGATTGCCGTAACGGTGACGCCTTCGACTGAGCCCTCGCCGGACATCTTCTGGACGAGATGCTCGTACAATCGATCGATGTCGAGCGGGTTCTCGCCCTGTAAAAACGGCTTCATACGCTCGATCAGTTCGGGAACACCTGCACCCCAGTAGGCCTCACCCGTGCCGACGATACCGGCGTCGGTGTATATTCGCACGAGCGTCCATGGGAAGTTCCCGTCGACCATCGTCGTCTGGATGTCCGTAATCTCCACGTCTCGGCCGCCCCCGCGTTTGGCAGTTACGCCCATCGTTTCAGCCGAGAGGTCCCGCATCGTGTACTCGGCATTAGGGTCGTGTAGCTGAGAGTAATCGATTCCCATACGGACACCATTGACTCGCATAGTAGTAAAACCTTATACTTCACCCGGTCGTCCGTCTCTCACAGGCAGACGAACAGTCACTCGTCGGTTAGCAACGCCTCGAGGCCGTCGACGATGGCCGTTTTGCTGTCGTCGAAGCCCCCACCCTGCGCGAACGCGGCTGACCCGCCACCGCCACCACCGTGAGTCGTCGTCAACACATCGATAAGCTCGCTCGCGTCTCGCTGTCCGTCGCTACGGACGACGGCGAACGTATACTCGGTTTCGCCGACGACCGCAAGCCCATCCGCACTGGTTACCGATGCACGACGGACGGCGTCACCGAGCCCCTCGGGTTCGATACCGTCGATTGTCGTGACGATCCACGATTCATCGCCGTACCTGTCTGGCGATTCCGCACGGAGAGCCGTCTCGACCACCGTCGATTCGAGTTCGCTGTTTCGGGCCTCGAGTTCGTCCTGTTTCGCCAATATACTCGTCAGATTGTCCGGAATCGATTCGACGTCGGCACCCAGCGTCGTTTTCGCGGCGAAAGTGGCCCGTTTTTCGGCTGCTCGTCGCTCGATTGCCCGTGGACCCACGGCGAACTCGACGCGTGTCAACCCGTCTCCCGGATTCGATCGCTCGAGAATGGTAACGGGGCCGATTTCTCGCGTATTTCTGACGTGGGTTCCACCACATGCGGCGACATCCCAGGGGTCACTCGAGCCGTTGGTCGTCGTCCCGTTATCGTTCTCGGAACCGATCGTGACGATGCGAACCTGTCCCCTGTTGAACGCGCCCTCCTCGGTCGCCTCGTTGAACGCGATAAACTCGCGCTCGCGAGCCTCGCTTACCGGAATGGACTCCCAGGAAACCGGACGTGATTCCCAGACGGCTCTGTTGAGCAGTTCGTCGAGTTCGACCAGTACGTCGTCGTCGATATCGGTCGTCGTCTCGAAATCGACGCGAACTTTTTCAGTGCCGATATCGAAGCCGCCGTAGCCGAGGTCGTCGAGGAGGCGTCGCCCGGCACCGTAGAGAACGTGGCTAGCCGTGTGTGCCCGCATACAGTACATCCGAAATGACCAATCGATCGAGCACATGACGCGGTGACCGGCACGAAACGGCGGCGTTTCCGCGAGGATGTGGACGTGTTCGCCATCGATTTGCTGGACATCCTCGACAGCGACGTCGCCAATTTTCCCACGGTCAGCCGGTTGGCCACCGCTTTCAGCGTAGAAATACGTCGTCTCGAGCCAGACGCTGTTGCCATCAACGGCCGTCACTTCAGTCTCGAACCGTGTCGCGTAGGGCTCTGCTGCCGCCCGTTGCCCGCTCATTACCTCCCCATCCGTTCCCAGGTGATAAAAGTCTGCCCGCCGACCGTCGGGAGAAAGGACGGAAAAGAGAGTAACATTTTCCAAGACGGAAGCGGAGTTCGGGTATTTCGTCCGAAACTATTCGGCGAGTTCGACGTCCAGGAACTCCTCGAGCGCCGTAATCAGGCCGCCGCCGACCCCGGCCTGGGTCGCGCGGCCTTGCTCGATAGCGAGCAGGTCGGATTCCTTGCAACCGAGTTCCTCGGCAAGTTCTTCGCGTTTGTATCCGGCATCCTGTCGAGCGGATTCGAGGCGTTCACCGTAAGATTTGACCAGGTACGGCAGGGGGTCGTCGTCGTAGTTTGTCCCGTCTTTCTCCCAGTGTTCCGAGTCACCGTCCCAGATTGGGTTGGCTTTGGCGACGTTCTGGGCTGCTTTCTTTTTTCGGCTGGTTCGTGACTCCTGGCCGCTCGAGCCACCACCCGACTGGCCGCGTCGACTCGACTCGTCGCTATGGGGAGCACAGCTGGGACAGACCTGCAACTGTGCGCCGGCAACGGTCGCCTGCCGGAGCGAATCACTTTCCGCACCACAGAGTTCACAGGACGTCCCGCCGCCGCCAGTGGACGAACCGGTGGAGTATTTTGCCATACAAGACGTTGGCCGTTCGGCCTTTTTAACTATACGGTCGTCAGGGGAGAGAAGCGACTCGAGTGCAAAATCACGACTCGAGGACAGTCACGCTTGACGGAATAGTGCATGCAACTGGAACGGGCTACTGCTTCGACACACCAATAATCTGACTATAACCATCAGTACGTGAAATGAGATTGACTCGAGTCATCGACACGTCGAAAGGATTTCGAGGAATCTGTACCGTGTGACCTCGCCGCAGAGACAGTGACAAAAGAAAGGGCTTTTATATGGCCGCTGGATATCGATGAGTGCGGAGAAAAATACCACGCGAGCGTGGGTAGCCAAGCCAGGCCAACGGCGCAGCGTTGAGGGCGCTGTCCCGTAGGGGTCCGCCGGTTCAAATCCGGTCCCACGCATCGCAAGCGCGGACCAAGTCCGCCAACCGTTCGACGGCTATGCCGTCGAGCGAGTCGATGCAGGTGATTTCCCTTCGCGGACATCACCCACGCATAATTCTACGGAAAACTACCCCACTCAGCGATAGTGTTATTTCCAGGGACCGTCGGTACACAGTCGCTCGAGACTGTGAACGCCGTCGTGAGCGAAGCGAAACGACAGAAGTTCAAATCCGGTCCCACGCATCGTGTGCAAATCGAAGATTTGCATTGCAAGCGCGGACCAAGTCCACCAACCGTTCGACGGCTATGCCGTCGAGCGAGTCGATGCGGGTGATTTCCCTTCGCGGATCTCACCCACGCATAATTCTACGGAAGCTATAGTAGTCAGTGAAAGTCATTGCACACCGCTCGCAAAACTGCATCGCGGTAGGTGTGTAAATCGGTTCACTGGCTACTATAACTCGAGAGTGAGAGCGACGTTTCATGCCCAATTCAGCCACCTGAGACACCCGAACCAGCAGACAGAACTATGTCTCCTTGCAGCAGCTATTTTTGCCTGGCTTGAAAACCCGAGGCCATGGCAGTGGACGAATCAGAGGAGCCAACCGCTGATCTAGGGCCCGAAAATCCGGACATCGACGACCTCCTGACCAAACTCGAGACACTCAAAGAGACGGTAGACGACCCCAGAGAGGTTCAGAAGGTCGAACAGACCATCTCACTCGTCGAAGCAATGCCCGGCAGTCAGGCGTTCACCAAACGGATTACGAAGTACACCTCTCGAGACATCGCACAATCGTTCGTCGGTGCGGTCGTTTTTTCCCTTCCGCTGCTCGTCGAAGACGGGGTCTTCGAGATTGCGGAGTGGTTCCTCGAGATCACCGTGGGAGGGATTCCAGTGTTCCTGGTTGCGAACGTGTTGTTCATCCTGGGGTTGACTGCTGGACTGCTGTACTATGCCGATTTCAGAGACGTACAGGTGAAATATCCGTTCTTTGGTGTGATTCCACGGCGGTACGTCGGCGTACTCCTCGTTTCCTTTCTGACGGCGTTCGGCACGATGGTTCTCTGGGGTCGATTACACGAAGCCGACCCGACTGCGCTCGAACAACTGAGCCGAGTAACCGTTATCTGGGCTGCTGCTGCCCTGGGGGCCGTTATCGGTGACATCTTGCCTGGAGAGTCAACCGGCACAGATCTGAGCGAACGCAGTAAATAGTGACCGTTGACACGCGTTCCACCTCCAGACACAAGACGACCTCCGGATAGGGACGTGAATCGTTTCGATCGCTACGAAGACGACAGGGAGATACGGTTATCCCGCTGTGAGCGCTGTCAGGAGCGACCAATACGACCTTAACCGCCCACTCCTGATAGGCAGGTATGACCGTGGTCGCTCGAGAGCGTGTTCCGCTACTCACTGCACTGTTGTCGATCATCTCGCTCGCGTTGGTGTTCGGTGCTGCCGGTGGCGTGATTCCACAATCGGCAGTTCCGAACGTGCCTGCGTGGTTGCTCGAGGCGATTCCGACGATTAACGTCCTCATCTCGATTACTGCCATCGGAACGATTCTTACAGGGGTTCGTGCGATTCGACGCGGTGCCGTCGACCGACACCGCGTGCTAATGATCACGTCGTTTCTCCTGTTCGCCGCGTTTCTGGTCCTGTATCTGTATCGTCTGATCGCGCTGGGTGGGTCCCAGCCGTTCCCCGGGCCGGAAACGATCGAGCGATTCGTTTACCTGCCGGTGCTGGCGATACACATTCTGCTCGCTGTCGTCTGTATTCCGCTCCTGTATTACGTCCTGTTGCTCGCAATGAGCCATTCGGTCGGCGAGTTGTACAAGACTCGGCATGCACAAATCGGTCGTATCGCAGCGACGCTGTGGCTCATCTCGTTCTCGCTTGGAATCGTCGTCTACGTGCTGTTACACATCGTGTACTGAACGGAGGTTCAGTACCACTCACTATGGAAATTATGGTACGTCTCGAGCGTCAGACTCACAATACTTTGGAAAGTTGAGTATTTTAGTACGGATCTAATAGTGGTTTCGTTGCGAATTCGTCGCTGTCGCTCGAGTGTACTGTTTGGTAAAGACCGTCGTTACCCCTCAGTACCCTCCCAGGCCACTCAGTCGTCAGCCTGAATGGTTTGCCCGCCGATGTTCGGCCGCGTTACGTCACGGTCGGTTGGCTCACCCTCGATATCGTAGGGGTATTCGCCGGAGACACAGCCCATACAGAGGTCAGATCGATTGGCCCCCAGCACCTCCGCGACGGATTCGGGCGAGAGGTAGGCGATGCTATCGGCCTCGATGGCGTCACCGATTTCGGGAATCGTTTTGTCCGAAGCGATGAGCTCCTCTCGAGTGGCCATGTCGATACCCATGTAACAGGGAGCGACGATGGGTGGGGCACCGATTCGCATGTGGACTTCCGCCGCGCCACAGTCTTTGAGAAGGCTAACGAGTTGGGTTGAGGTCGTTCCACGGACGATGGAGTCGTCGATAAGGGTGACGGTTTTTCCCTCAACGGTCGAGGTAATCGGGTTGAGTTTGAGACGTACGGCCCGTTCCCGTTCGTCCTGTGTCGGCATGATGAACGTTCGGCCGACGTACCGGTTTTTCATCAGGCCTTCGGCGAACTCGACCCCCGTATCTTCGACTGCGCGTGGCTCGCCATCAGCAGTCGTCTCGTCGGCAGCGTCAGCGTAGCCGGAGGCAAACGCACGCCCGGAGTCAGGAACCGGCATCACGACGTCCGTCTCGACGCCGTTTTCTTCCCAGAGTTTGCGGCCGAGGTTCCGACGCGCTTCGTAGACCAGTGTCCCGTCGATTCGGGAGTCGGGGCGAGCGAAGTAGACGTGCTCGAAGAAGCAGTGTGCCGTGTTCTCGGCCTCGATCAGTTGATAGGAATCGAAACCAGACCCGTCCTCGCTCAGGACGACCAGTTCGCCCGGGCGGACGTCCCGGACGAGTTCGCCGTCCAGCGTGTCGATAGCCGCGGATTCGGAGGCGATGATGTAGCCGTTATCGAGTTCTCCGATACAGAGCGGTCGGTTCCCCTGTGGGTCACGAACACCCATGACGGTCTCGTCGTGCATGATCGTCAGCGAGTACGAGCCATGGATTCGCTGCATCGTCCGTTTGACCGCCCGAATAAGGTCCTCGTTGAGCAGGTTTCGGGCGAGGTCGTGGGCGATGACTTCCGTGTCCCCGTCGGAGGTAAAGGCGTGTCCAAGTCCGGCGAGTTCGTCCCGAATTTCTTCGGCGTTGACGAGATTACCGTTGTGGCTCAGCCCGAGCGACCCGGATTTGAACGAGACCGAAAACGGCTGGGCACAACAGGAGTCGACGCTGCCAGCAGTCGGGTAGCGAACGTGACCGATTCCCGTCGAGCCGTTGAGCGACTCGAGGTCGTCTTCATCGAATACGTCACCGACGAGTCCCATCTCGACGTGGCTGTGTTGTTGGAACCCGTCGTGGGTCACGATACCCGCTGACTCCTGACCGCGATGCTGGAGTGCATAAAGACCATAGTACAGCGGTCGAGCGGCGTTTCGGTCCTCGAAAGCGATACCGACGACCCCGCATTTTTCCGTCATCCCTGTTCGCCGGGGTGTCTGGCCCCGCCCATCAGTCATGGTGGTCAGTGGGGTTTCAGCCGATAAAAATCCCCCGTGTTTGTGCTCGAATTCGGAACATCAAGCGCATTATATATGCACACACTTGCATACGTAAGGTGTCGTGGGTCGGTTTTGAGCGGTTCGTTGTCGACTCGAGTACTCGAGATACCGACGAAGCCGGCGACTACCGGTAAGTGGCTTCGAAAAGCGACAGGAAAAAGACAGTTAGTTGTCGCCAGTCTTTCCTTGCCACGCGTACGAGCGGCGTTTGGCGGATTTGCCAAAGCCACAGGAGGCACAGACGCCTTTCTGCTTGTGGTAGGATTTCTCACCGCAGCGTCGGCATTTGACGTGCGTCGTCTTGTTCTTCTTTCCTTGGCTTGGGGTTCCTGCGCCAGTCATGGAGTAATCGAAACGACGTTATCGCCGCGTATAATGGTTGTGTCTTCGATTGACGCATCCGCTGCCGTTTCCTCGGGTGACGAAACCGCGGCATCCTCGAGGACGAGATTCATGTGCTGGTCGTAGCCCGCGAGGTCACCGACGTACTCCTCGCCACTTTTGAGTCGTACTCGAACTCGGTCGCCAAGTGACGCCTCGAGGACGTCAAGCGGTCGTCCACTCATACTCGTGATGGCAGTTGTCATGTACTTAACCGTACCGGTCGAGCGGTTGCCGTCTCCCGGAACCAATGACAGTCACCAGGAGTGATCACTCGGAAGAGTCAGGGTATCGGGGAATGTACGACGAGAGACGTACGAGCCATTGGATCGATAGCGGATGGACGGAGAGGTGCAGTTTTGGTGCTGGACCGCTAGGCTAGTCACTGCCGGCGTGCCTCTGACACTCGACGGCCGTGAACGGGTTCCCGTTCACGTTTTCGAAACGTTACCGTAGCGCCTCGAGATCCGTGTGATCGGCGAGCAGCGTCGCCATCGTCTCGATGGTCTGTGCATCGCGCGTCCGCCCGCTGCGGACGATTTCTTCGGCGCGTTCGACCGTCCGCAAGGTGTCGGTCTGGGCGAGGACGACCGGAACGCCCTTCTTCGCTGCCTGTCCGAGAATGGCTCCCGATGGTCGGTGGCCGCCCGTGAGGATCAGACACTTGACCCCCGATGCTTCGAGTGCGGCAGCGTGGATGTCCGCCCTGTCGCCACCCGTGATGACGGCCGCGTTTTTCGTGCGGCGGAAGTGTCGCAGGGCGCTGTCGGCACCCATCGCACCGACAGAGAAGCGCTCGACGTAGTTCTCGAGGCCTTCCTCGACGAGGACCTGGCCACCGAGTTCGTCAGCGAGGTCATCAACGGTGACGCCAGCCAGCGTCTGCTCGCGCGGCAAGACCCCGTGAACTGGGACGCCTCGTCCCTCGAGGAACGGCGCGATTTCGGTCTCGAGTCGGTCGCGTTCGGCATCGGAGACGGCGTTGAAGATGACGCCACCGAAACGGTCGCCGAAGTCCTTCGCTGCTGCAAGAACGTCGTCTACGTCACCGACGGTTTCGTAGGGTGCGACGAGCACTACCTCGGCGTCGAGCAGTTCGGCTACGTCAGCGTCAGTCAGGTCGACGATGCCGCCCTGCTCGAGGCGACCACCACCCTCGATGAACATGTGATCCGCGTCTTTGGACAGGTTCTCGAAGGCCTCTCGAACGCGTTCACCGATCCCTTCGGGGTCCTCCCGTCCGCGAATCGCCTGGTCGATGAACGTAGGCGAGTAGACGACCGGCTCGAGGTCGTGCATCTCGGCATCGAGGTCGAGCAGTTCGCGGGCGAGCATCGGATCCTCATCGAGGGTTTTGCCGACGTTGCTCTGGAGGCGCGTCCCTTTCGGCTTCATGTAGCCGACGGTCGACCCGGCGTCCCTCGCGTGTTTGGCAAGGGCGAGCGTGATCGCCGTTTTGCCCATACTCTCCTCGAGTGAGGCGACGAGCGTCGTTCGTGGCCCGTCGTCGGTCGTCGCTGGCTGTTCGTCTGCACTGTCTGGGTCGGTTGCGGTGTCGTCTGTCATAGTTTCTCCGTGTCAACGGTCAGTCGAAGATCGATTGCCTGTACGCCCTCAGGTCCGACGACCAGCGGGTTGACGTCGAGTTCGAGAATCGCCGGGAAGTCGGTCACCAGTTGTGACAGTCGCTGGATGGACTCCACGACGGATTCGATGTCTGCCGGCTCGCGGCCCCGTGCGCCACGCAACAGTGGCGCGGCTTTGATGTCCTCGACCATCGCCTGCGCCTCGTCCTCGCCGACCGGTGCCACGCGAACGGACGTGTCCTCGAGGATTTCGACGAAAATCCCGCCGAGTCCGAACAACAGGAGTGGACCGAACTGCGGATCGCGGTTGACGCCGATGATCGTCTCCGTCGACCCCTCGAGGTCGAGCATCTCCTGGACCTGCACGCCGACGATTGACGCATCCGGCTGGTAGTTCCGGGCGTTCGAGACCACGTCCTCGTAGGCGTCGTAGACGTCCTCGTCGCTCACGCCGACGCGGACGCCGCCGATGTCGGACTTGTGTGAGATATCGGGACTCACGATTTTGAGGACGACGTCGCCATCGATGTCGGCAGCGATCTCTTGGGCCGCTTCGGGATCGCTCACGATTTCGCCGTGTGGCGTCGGAATCCCGTACGCATCCAGCAGATCCATCGCTTCGACGCCGAGTCGGTTGCCGGTCCGGGAACGCGCCGTCTCCAGGATTTCTCTGGCGCGGTCGTGGTCGACATCGAACCGTTCCGGCTCGTCACGTTGTGCGGTTTTGATGTCTCGATATCGAGCGAGCGCATCGAGGCCGGACACCGCGCGGGCGGGGTCGAAGTAGTTCGGGATACCGAACTCTCGCAGGACCTCCTCGGCCGCCCGTGACCGACTGCCGCCCATCAGGCTGGTAACGATCGGCTTGTCGTGGATATCGCGCTGTTCGATCACGACCTCCGCCAACCGGTCGTACTCGAGGACGGCCGTCGGCGCACTGACGACGACGGCACTGCCCACGTTGGGATCCTCGAGTGCGATGTCGAGTGCGGTCTCGAATCGTTCGATATCGGCGTCACCGATGACGTCGATCGGATTGTAGACGTTCGCCTCGTCCGGCATCGTCTCGGCGAGTCGCCCGATCGTTTCGTCGGTGAAGTTCGCCATCTCGAGGTTCGCGTCGCCGACGGCGTCAGTCGTGAGGACGCCGGGGCCGCCGGCGTTGGTGACGACCGCAACGCCATCGGCGTCGGGTGTCGGCAGGCCCGAAAGCGCCCGTGCCCAGTCGAACAACTCCTGAACGGATCGAGCGCGCAAGACCCCGGCCTGTTCGAGGCCGCTTTCGTAAGCGACCTCGCTGCCGGCAATCGCCCCGGTGTGAGAGGAGGCTGCCTGTGCGCCGGCGTCGGTCCGTCCGGACTTGACGAGCACGATTGGGGTGTCGTCACTGACCTCGCGGGCGACCTCGACGAACTCGTCGCCACGGTCGATTCCCTCGAGGTAGCCGATGATGACGTCGGTTTCGGGGTCTTCACCCCACTCTTCGACGAAGTCGGTCTCGTCGAGGACGGATTTGTTCCCCAGGGAGACCACGTCACGGAAGCCGATTCCCTGTTCGTTCGCCCAGTCGAGAACGGCCGTAATGAACGCGCCCGACTGGCTCATAAACGAGACAGAGCCATCGAGCGCGTTCTCGGGCCCGAAGGTGGCGTTCATTCCACTTCGGGTGTTCATAATCCCGAGGCTGTTCGGGCCGACCAGGTTGAGGTCGTGTTCGTCGGCGAGTTCGCGCAGTTCGCGCTCGCGGGCTGCACCATCACTGCCGGTTTCGGCGAACCCCGCCGTGATGACGACGACGTTTTCGACCCCGGCTTCGGCGCTTTCCCGAATTGCCTCGAGTACGATCGACGGCGGGACGACGATTACTGAGAGATCGACTGGTGGCGCGCTGGCGACGTCAGGATAACACTCGATCCCGAGCACGGACTCGCGGTTCGGATTGACGGGGATAACGTCCCCGACGTAATCCGCCACGAGATTCTCGAGAATCGCGTGTCCGACGGCGCCTTCGCGATCAGTCGCCCCGACGACGGCTACAGATTCCGGTGCGAAGAGATCACGTAACCTTCCCATCACGTGGACGGTCACTCGGCACCGAGTTAAGTATATTCACACGTTCCCACCGACTGGGTCCAATCGAAGGGTGAGACACGGTGACGTGCCTCCCGTTGACTGATTCGTACAACCAACCCACACTGCCAGAGAGCCAACAGCTCTGATTGGAACCACTTAATGCATCGAAAGCGACCGGACACCGTCACTCGAGAGGCCAATCGTTAGCAGGTAGAAAGCGATTGCGACGACGATGATCGATCCGCCCGAGGGCAGTCCGTAGGTGATCGCCATGGCCAAGCCCCCAGCGATCGAGAGTTGGCCGAACAGCACGGACAGGTACATCGTCTCGCGGAAGCCGTGGGCGATCTGGGAGGCCGCAGCAACCGGAATAACGAGCATTCCGGCGACCAGAATAACGCCGAGAACCTGCATCGAGCCGACGACGACGACGGCCGTCATGACGACCAGAATTGTGTTGTAGGCGGTGACGTTGAGCCTGGCCACCCGGGCAGCCTGTTCGTCGAAGGTGATGAACACCAGTTGCTTGTACGTGTAGATGACGACCGCGACGACGATGACACTCAATACGGCCATCAATCGGGCGCTCGAGGCCGTCACGATCGACAGGTCGCCCCAGAGGAACCCCTCGATGCTGATGCCGCGCTGACCGCGACCCCAACTAATGACCAGCGTCCCGACGGCGAAACTCCCGGTAAGCATGATCGCAACGGGAACGTCGCCGTAGGTGTCGGTGTGTTCTGAAAGCCACTGCACGCCGAGTGCGCCAAGGATGCTGACGACCAGCGCAAAGTACAGCGGCACGTTGATTCCGACCAACGAACCGGCGGCAAAGCCGATGGCAACCCCGGCGAAGGCAGTGTGGGCGAGCGTCTCGCCGATGAGTGCCATCTCCCGGTGGACGAGGAACGTGCCGATGAGTGGCGCAACGATGCCGATCAAGACGCCCATCGCTAATTGTTGCCACATGAACGCCCACTTGAAGACGTTCGTTCCGAGGTAGTGATCGAGCCACTGGCCGGCGATCATAAACTGTTCGTAGGCTCCCGTTGCGATGCCTTGTTCCTGAAGCCAAAAGAGGATGATAAAGGCGAGCATCACGAGGGAAACGGCACCCGTAACCGCCAGACCAGCCAGTTCGAGCAGGCGGCGAATATCGCGGCTAGAGTCGGTTTCGCGGGCGACTGTAGTGTCGACGTTTTCGGTCATCAGTGATCGTGGTGGACGACGGTTCCCGTCGCTCCGTAGGCCTCGGCGAGCGCGTCGCTCTGGACGAACGATTCGGTGTCGCCGTGGTGGTACAGTTCCGTGTTGATACAGGCGATTCGCGAGGCACGGTCGGTGACGACACCGATGTCGTGTTCGATGAGGATGATGGTGATACCGGAGTCGTTGAGTGACTCGAGCAGCTGATAGAAGGCGTCTCGAGACTCGGCATCGACGCCGACAGTTGGCTCGTCGAGTGCGAGCAAGTCGGATTCGGAGGCGAGTGCACGGGCGATGAACGCACGCTGGCGCTGGCCACCGGAGAGTGCGTTGACGCGCCGGTCTGCAAGGTCCTCGATGCCGACGGTCTCGATGGCATCCTCGATGGCCGCATAATCCCGTTCTTTCAAGCGTGCGTGTCCTGCGTGGGCGAACCGTCCCATTTTCACGGCTTCACGGACGGTTACCGGCATCGAACCGCCCCGATTAGTCGATTGCTGGGAAACGTATCCGATGCGGTCGCCCGCGCTGAACTCCTCGACGGGTTTCCCGAAGAGGTCGATGGAACCGGAATCGGGCTCGAGGAGGCCGAGCATGAGATGCAATAAGGTCGTCTTTCCAGACCCGTTAGGACCGATTAGCCCCAGGAACTCGCCCTTCTCGATCGTTAGAGACACGTCTTTGACGACGGGCGAATCGCCGTAGGCAAACGAGACGTTCCGAACGTCGACCGCGGAGGTCACGGCCGACTCTCCGACCGCCGCCGAGTTAGTTCTTGCACTTTCCGTGTGAGCGGTTCCTGCCATCAATCTGCTTTGAGTGCCTTGCGAAGCGAAGGTATCGTCACTTCTTCCATCTGTTCGATCCAGCCCCAGCCCTGCTCGTGCCACTCGGCGAGGGTGCCTTCAGCAGGCGTCATGGGTGCGGTCTCGGTTGCGCTACTGTTCTCGACGATAGTCTGGGCGAGTGGCGGGATTTCCTCGTTCGTCGCCTCGAAAGGGTCGTACAGGATCGTATCGATACCGTGTTCGTCGACGAGTTCGATCGTCGCCGTAATTTCACCGGAACTCGGCGATTCGTCAGGTGAGACGCCCACCGGTGAGTGCAGATCGAACCCGTACCGATGTTCGACGTAGCGAAAGGAGTCGTGGCCGGCGAAGACGGCGATATCGAGTTCGCCGTCTGCGACCGCCGACTGGAACCCCTCGTCGACTCCCTCAAGCCGTTGTGCATACGCCTTCGCGTTCGCTTCGTACGTGGCCGCATTGTCCGGATCCAGTGTGGCAAACTCACGTGCAAACGTCTCTACGATCTGGGTCGCAAGCACTGGGTCGGCCCACACGTGCGGATCGTGGAACTCCGTCACGTCAGCGGGATCGACGTCCGCAGAGACGTCGATACTGAGTGCGCCCGCACTCGAGTCCCAGATAACTGACCCATCATGGTGCAGTTCGAACACGAGTAGCGTTCGACCCTCCTCGAGGCCGGTAATTTCGACGGTGTTTCCATCTGACTCGAGGTCGACGATACCCTCGGGTGCGCCGTCGTCCAGACGAACGTCGACCTGCAACTCCTCATCCGGGCCAAGCGGGACGACGTGTCCACCGTCGGCTTCGACGAACGGTTCGAATCGAACTGCGCCTTCGAGCGGGACGTTCGGAAGGCCGCCGTCCCAGTGATCGATGTGCCAGTAGGCAGTGACCTCGTTCGTCGTCGGATCGATTACCTGGAACTCCTCAAGGGTGAAATCGGCCGGATCGACAGTGTACTCCGGGTCTGGATCCGGAAGGCTCCCATCCGAAAACGAGAGAAGTTGGTCATCGGTAAAGCCGGCCAACCCATCGATGGTGGCCACATCGACCGACTCGGCCTCGAGTTGCGCTGCCAGGTCCTGTGCCCAGGAAAACTCCGGCGTGTCGAGATAGACGAACGCATCTGTCTCTGCAACGTTGCGGACGAGATCTCCCTCTGGCGTCCACCCGTGCCCCATTTCTCCGACGTCGACGGGATTTTCGAACGTTCCGTGTTCACCAGTGATCTCGTTGGCCCAGTCCCAGAGAGCGAAAAAGGAAGCGTACCCGGTGAGGCCGCCTGCCTCATCCTCGTTGTTGGTGCCCGAATCGTCGTCGGAACCATCCTCGCCCGGTTCACTCAGACAGCCGGCAAGTGCACCGACAGCGACGGCTGCCCCACCGCGCTGAAGCACATTCCGGCGTGTGCATTTCATACCCGAATGAAATCGGCTCACCGATAAAAGAGTTATTATCTAAATTGGTTGGTTTAATAATCCTGGGGAGTTCGAGTCGCTATTTTGGTAATTCTTCCCTCGAGTTCGAGATCGACGAGAGAGAGAGAGTACAACGGTTCCTTGCGGGAGCCAATTGCAATGAAATTTTGAGTGTTCTCGACCAATTCTCGAGTACCGCCTCAATACAATATCACCGTCAACAACCCCGATTTCACAGATCGGAGTTCGTGCGCTGTACCGCCTATGGAAATTCCGGTTCTGTTGAAATATTCGTATTCATACACCAACTCTGCTGAAAATACTGCCCATGAAAACTATAGTAACCATTGAAACGATTCACACACCTATCGCGACGCCAACATGCGATAAGATGTGCAATGACTTTCAATGGCTACTATAATGACCGCGAACGGCTCTTTCACGACATTCCAGTTTCCGGATCCGAACCCATTGTTTGCTCTTCGATTGGCGATTCCCAGAGCGAGATCACAACTGAGCCGACGACCAGTATCACACCTGCTGTCGAGAGTGCGATCAAGGGTGACACAGCATCCGAAATCACGCCGCTCCCGAGCTGGAACGGAATAACGGTTACCGCACTTACCATCGCCATTGCGCTCAATACGGTTGCACGACCGAGCGTTTCGATACGGTCGTTCACGTACTGTCCAGCAAGCACTCGCGTCGGTTCAACGCACGCCCACCCGACGAACAACGCGACGAGCGCTATCGAAGGCACGAACACCATTGCTGTTAACAGACCACCGACGAGGAGCGGGATGACGACAAACCACCGACGCAGTCCAATCCACTCTTGAATGAACCCGATACGGTAGCTGATCGCTGCCGAGACGAGATTGATCGCTGCGTAGTACACCCCGAGCAACGTTTCGACGTTGTCGGTCGAAATAGCGAGAGTGTAGGGGTTCTCTTGACCGGGAACAGGAAGTGAGAGCGTGAGACTCATGTTCAGGCCAGTCACCACGGACTCGAAGATCGGCTGGAGGAAGATGAACACGAGATAGGTAACGGCTGAGAACAGCACGAAGTAGTAGACGATGAACGACCGGAGCCGACGCTGACCGACAGCCTGCGTCACGACACCCCACGCCTCTCGGATACCCATCTCGCTCGAATCGCTTTCCTCGTACGTCGCCGGTTCGTCTAGCGTTACGATCACGAGCAGCCCTAACCCGGTGAACAGCGCAGCCGCGAGAAACGGATACGTGAGGTCAAGTCCGCCGAGATATCCGCCGACGAGTGACGCACCGACACCGGCCGTCAAAGCGATCGATTGTCCACGTCCACGAACGCGAGTAAACTCGTCACTCGCCGAAACGTCGGTGAGCGTTTCATACACCCACGCATCTTCCGTTCCCGAGCGGAAGTTATAGCCAAGCGACCAACAGATGAACAAGAGGGCAAACGCAAGAAACGAAGAGGCAAACGCGATACCAACTAACGTCGCCGTAATGAGTGCCGATCCGACGAGCAGGCTATTTCGACGACCGATTCGGTCACCGACGTAGCCTGTCGGTACTTCCCCGAAAACTGTCGCCAGATTGTAGAGCGCTTCGACGATGACGATTTGTGTGAACGAGAGTCCCTGTGAGAGGAAGTAAAGGTACATGATCGGCCGATAGAACTCAACCGCTTCCGTCGCTTTGTAGAGATAATATCTGAAGACTGCTCCGGAAATCGTCATATCGCAACGATCACATCACCTAATCCTAACGACTTTGGAATACACCGTCGCCTGCCGCTTCTTCATTCCGATGAAAACATGCCTCAAAGACTTTAGCATCCTCCCACGAGTGAAGTCCTGTCTCTTACCCATAAGTCCACGGCGTTCCAAACAGGCGTTTCAGCCGCTTTCGAACTCGAGTTGTGCCCGGACACTCGAGGTTCGGAGCGATTCGAGCGATGATGCCAGTGGTTGGGGTGGATGAACACCGGTAGGCGGGATCGACGGAATCGATCCTCGAGATTGATTGTACCCGTGAAAAACGGGAGTTTCGGTTGCATTCCTCGATCTTGTTCACTCACGACAGCGGCGCCATTTGTGGGTAAGAGACAGGAGTGAAGTCGTAGGGTTTCTCCCAAAATCTCTGTTATTGGCTGAAAAAACGGTATTGACTGTTAGAGAACTCGGTCAAGATTGTGGGCGATACACGCGAGGGTGAGTTCACGAAACTGCTTCCAACAGCGTCGTGAACGGACGAACGCACCGTATTTTCGCTTGAGTTGAGAGTTCACCGTTTCGCTCTGGCTCCGTTCGTTGTAGCGTTCCTTATCCAGCCGAACCGTCCACACTTTCTGAAGCGAGGAGAACTCCCGATGTTTGATAAGTGGGGAATCCCGTACTCACGGGGCGTTATCCGAACCTGTTGAACGTCGTATCTCTTGTCTCCAAGGGAAACTTCGACTTTCGCTGCGTTGCGGTTGATAAGCGATGACTGTACAAATGTATAATACATCATAGGATTTAACAGAGCCAATATTTCTGCAAAATCGACAGAAAACACCCCTTCAACCTGACCGAAATAGCTGATTGGGTATGATTAGTGATCGTGGTCGTGGTCGTCGTCGTGGTCGTGGTCGTCGTCGTGGTCGTCGTCGTGGTCGTGGTCGTGGTCGTGATCGTGATCGTGGTCGTCGTCAACCTCATCCACGACTTGGGCGGTAAGCCCAGGCGACTGATAATCTGCATGATCATCGTGCCATATCAAGAAGACGATATCAGTGACACCGGTTTCCTCACCACCAAGTGAGACATCCTTTCCGTGAGTATCGAATGAGAGTGCGCCTTCGGGAGCATCGTGTGCGTAGGCAATGCGCAGTTCGTACTCGTCCTCGAAAGTCAGTTCCTCACCCGTTTCCGTTTCCACATTTGCCTCGAGTGAGACCGACCCATCGACTGGAATCTGTGGAAGGCGTCCATCCCAGTGATCGCCGTGGACCCACGCGATTCGATCCCCGTGGTCATCGTGCAGGCTGAACTCCTCGATTCCAATATGGTCGAACTCCGATTCGGCTACTTCGGACTCACTGTGTTCATGATCGTGGTCGTCGTGGTCATCGTGGTCATCGTGGTCGTCATGGTCGTCGTCGTGGTCATCATGATCGTCATGATCGTCGTGATCGTCGCCAGCACCCTCATCATCGTCATCACCGAGACAGCCAGCGAGCGCAAGCGCACCGATAGACGCGGTTCCGAGTAGTACGTTCCGTCGTGATTGAGTCGTATCTGTTGGACGCATTGTTAGACGCTACTCGAGACATCAGGGATTGTTAGTAATGAAGCTGACGATATTATTAACAAGTGCGAAGAAGAGTGGCTGGTTTGATAAACGCAGTTTTTTGGAGGCCTGAGTCACTCGAGGCAAAAAGAATGCATTCGGTTGCCGTCACGTCACAGCGTTCCCGAGGACGACCGATTCGATCACTCCGACGCCGCCACCCTCACAACGTCCGCGTCAGCCAGTTTCTGGAGGGTTGACGGTTCGATGGGAAAGACCGCGGTCGGCGTCCCAGCGGCCGCCCAGACGGTGTCGAACTCGAGGAGCGTCCGGTCCAGAAACGTCGGCGTGGGCGTCTCGTGACAGAACGGTGGGACCCCACCGATAGACCACCCGAGGTGTGATTTGATCCGCTCGGGGTCGGCCATCTCGAGAGCGTCAGGCGAGACGCCGACGTGTTCGGCGAGAGTGGCTTCATCGGCTCGATGTGCGCCGCTGGTCACCGAGACGATCAGGTCGCCGTCGGCTTCGAACGCGAGCGAACTCGCGATTTGAGCGACGTCACAGCCGATCGCCTCGGCGGCGTCGGCTGCCGTTTTCGTCCCCTCGGGAAACTCTTCGACGGCCGGTTCGAATTCGTATTCCTCTCGAGCACAGTCGACAAACGCCGTTGCGCGTGGATGCATGCCGTGTGGTATCTCGCGGCGATGGTGAAAACCTATTGGTCCCGGGAATTCGTGCAGCGCAATCGTCACCGGAGCGATGCCGACACCGCGAGGCCGTCGCGTCGGCTGTAGGTGTGGTGCGCAGGATCGAGTTCGAACGCCTCGAGCTCGACGACGAGCCGTCCGGGCTCGATAGTCGCCCGCAGTATCACCCCGCGACTCGTGACGACGACGTACGGCGGGGCGGGGGCAGGCGGTGCAGATAAGCGGTAGCCCGCCGTCACCACGAGGTCGGCGAGCACACCCGGTAATGCCTCGAGAACGCCCGTGCGCTCGAGTCGCGTTCGAAACGGGTCGACGATGGCTCGACCTCCAGCTGCCGCAGGGGTCGGCCAGCTGTCGGCCACGGCGTCGGCACAGACCTCGATAGCCGAGCAGACGCCCGCGTGCTCTTGGCGTGTACGGGTCTCGACCGCCGTCTCGATAGATGGCTCGACCATCAGTCGCCGGCGTCGTTCGCCTCGAGCATCGATTCGACGGCGTCACGAGTCGGCAGCGCGGTCATTGCTCCCGTTTCCGTCGTCGTGGTCGCTGCAACCGCACCGGCGAAGGCGAGGGTCTCCGCGAGCGGTCGTCCGTTTCGAAGCGCCGCGATGAGTCCGGCGACGAACGCATCGCCCGCGCCAGTCGTGTCGACCACGTCGACGGCATACCCGTCGTGTTCGACCAGCGTATCCGGCTCACGAGCGTCGTCGTTCGTGACGACCATCGCCCCCTCGCTCCCGCGTGTGAGGTATACCGTGTGAGGACCGTACTCGAGGGCATTTCGAGCGACAGCCTCGAGAGAGTCACCCTGACAGCCCAGCGCTCGGAGTTCCTCGACCGTTGCCTTGCACACGTCCGTGTATTCGAGGGCCTGCCGGGAGACGCGTTCGAAGGTGTCCTCGTCCCGCCAGAGTTCCGGCCGTGCGTTTGGGTCGAACGAAACCGTACACCCCTGCTCGGCCGCGCGCTCGAGCAAGTCCAGTGTCGCGTCCCGGGACCGGCCGCTCGAGAGGGCGACGCCACCGGCGTGGACCCACTCGGTCGTCGCGAGCGTGTCGTCGTCGATTCGCCCCGGTTCCATACGCGTGTCGGCCGTGCCGTCACGATAAAAGGAGAAGGTTCGGTCGCCGTTCTCGTCGTGCGTGACGAAGGCCAGACTGGTCTGCGCGTCTCCGTCGAGTTCGACGTAGGTTTCTGGCAGTCCGTAGCCGGCGAGGACGTCCGTCAGATAGCGTCCGAACGGGTCGTCGCCGACGCGAGTCCACAGCGAAACCGGTTCCTCGAGACGGGCGAGTCCCACGGCGACGTTCGCTGGCGCACCGCCGGGTCGTCGTTCGAACCCGCTCACGGTCTCGAGAGGACCAGGTCGTTCGGGTAAGAAATCGATCAGCGTCTCCCCGGCGACCAGTACTGCTGGAGGCATACTGTGACCCTCGCGTGTCCGTCAGTTTATCCTGTCGGTCACGGCTGGACCTGCGCTGTTGGCCCGGCCACCCTGGGATGAATTTACGTTCCCCGAGGTCCCAACACAGGTGAAAGAGTTAATTTAGTAGGAAAAGTTGTTTTTGAATCCAAAACAATAATTTTCCAATGGATAGGTTTTAAGAGGCTGCGCGTGGTAGGTGAGAGTGAGATGAGTACCCAGAAAACCATCCGTCAGCATGCCGAAACCGTCGAAGAAACCGGCCTTCGACTCGAGAAAGAGAAGGCAGAACAGATCGTCGACGCGTTGAACACGGAGCTGGCGAACAGTTACGTGCTCTACCACCAGCTCAAGAAACACCACTGGGTCGTCGAGGGAGCGGAGTTCCGCGACCTCCATATCTTCTTCGAGGAAGCCTACGAGAACGCCGAAGGCGGCGCGGACCTGATCGCCGAACGCGCTCAAGCACTCGGCGGCGTCCCCGTCTCGGGCCCGACGAACCTCGAAGACCGCGCCACCGTCGAGTTCGAGGGCGAAGACGTCTACGACCTGCGGACGATGATGGAAAACGACCTCGAGATTTACGGCGACATTATCGAGTCGATGCGCGACAGCATCGAACTCGCGACCAACCTCGGAGATCACGCCACAGCTCAGATCCTCCGGAACATCCTCGTGGACGTCGAAGACGACGCACACCACTTCGAGCACTACCTCGAGGACGAGACCCTCGTTCGCGAGGACGCGCTCAACTGAGCGCTGGAGACGAGACGAGTACGACGACGGGCACAGGTCCGCTGACAGGTCGTCAGTCGAACGACGATATTTTTCGAGCGGAAATCACAGACCACTGCTCGGGTAGTTCACGGTGACCGTCGAGAGCGTATCTCGTCGCTATCTGACGCCGTTCAGGGTCGAAGCTCGAGAGAAACGTCAGCGGCGATCCAGGCGTCGGAATTGTCTTTTTCAGTAAGGACAATCTTTCCAGGGCGGGTTTCGTGGCAGGTGACCAGAGACGGATCCGTATCGATGTCGGCTGAGGGGTCAGGATCGTTGCGTTGGGCCGGTACGTCCATTGAGAGAAGTTAGGCGAGCCTAAAGCTAAATATGTTTTGGTGGGACAGGTGCCGCTCGTGCCCGCATACCTGCGTGGTTGTTCTACTGCCGGACGGGAGTGATTGAACTCCTCCCTTTGATCATGCTGTGTCCATTTCCGGAGTCTCTTGGAGGGGCTCGACACGGAATACGTACTCCGCGTAACTGCCATCGAGATTCGCGGGACTCTCTTCGTCGGTATGCCCTTGGCAGAGAACGGCCTCTGCTTCAACGGCACCGTGCCCGGTTTCTTCTTGATATCGCTCGAGGACGACAAACGTCGCCCGCTCGGTGCAGCCGCGACGGTGGCACTCGGGAAGCGAGTCCGAAGCTCCGTCCCCGCGTCGGTTCTCGCCGTCTGATTGGTTCTCTCGTCCGTTTTCCGTGTCTACCATCCCTACTCACTAGGGAAGCAAGCCGAATAATGCTATGGTCGTTCGTGGAACCGGACACCAGTAATCGGTTTCTCATGTCTTCAGGCTTGACGAACCACTTCGATGAGACGAAACGCGTTCATCAACGGCTTGACCCCTCGTTCAATCGGTTTCTTTGTCCCGAGTGTTGCTTCGTCTACCGCGACGCTACCCGTCTACCTCGAGTAACGACGCTGACGCAGAGGTCCGGTTCCGATTGAAGTACATGATTTTGGCCCGCAGGATATCGCCTTCGGTCACCGACTCGGGGACATCCTGAACGAAGACGACGAACCCCTCGACTTTGCCGACGGCTCGACACTCGCCGGAGTGATGAGTCTCGAGTTCGAGCACCCCCAATCGGACTTCTTCCCCGATGTCGACCGGCGGTTCTCGCTCGCGAGCTTCCTGATGTGCCCGATAGGATTGTGAAACGTCGTCCAGTTCGTCGAACTCCTCGACAGCATCCTCCCAGTCGTGGCCGGCCGCGACGATAGCGTGACAGAGTTCCTCGAACGCGCGTTCGTCAGTGATCTTTCCCGCTTCCGCAAGTTCGATGAGGCGGTCGTACGCACCAAGCTCCTCGAGCCCCTCGATGTCGTACAGATCGGCGTCCTCGAGGTACGCGTCCACGTCGGCGGGCGACCACGGGTCACCGACACTCGAGCGCCGACGACGGAGCCAGAGACCGGCGAGCCCGCTCAGTACGATTCCACCCACGAGGACGATACCGACGGGGGACCATTCCATTACGTGCAACGAACGGGTGAATCGACAAGTACGTTGTTTTTCCTCGGCGTTGGCACCCATCGTATGCGACCTGAACCCACACTCGAGCGATGACAGTGTGTTTCTTATACAACATTCGTGAAGAAGGAGGTATGTACGAGCGTTCGTTCATGGAGGGGACACGTGGCACCCAGGCGGTCGACTGGGAGGAACGAATCGACGTCAAGCGTATGCGCGAAGAACGCAAGGACCGCGCACTCGAGCGACTCCAGGAGACCGAACTCGGGGCCATGTTGCTCGTGTCGGACCCGAACATCCGCTACGTGACGGGGCTGGCGATGACCGGCGGCAGCGGTGCCGACCACTACACCGTGCTCACCGAAAACGGCGACATCATCCACTGGGACACGGCCGACCACGCGAGCAACCAGCGTTTCAACTGTCCCTGGCTGCACGACATCCGGTACGCCTGCCCGGGCCTCGGGAACGTCCCTCGAGCGTCCGGCCGGGACTCCGCGCGCGAGTTCCTCAAATCGAAGATGGCCGACACCGTCGCCACGGCACTCGAAGAGTACGGCGTCGACGGCGAGACGCTCGGCATCGACGTCGCCAACGGCGGCCTCGTGAGCGCGTTCGAGGCGCGCGGAATCGACGTCGATACCAAAACCGTCCCCGCGGTGATGGAAGACGCCCGCAAGGTCAAAACGCGCGACGAGATCGAGTGTCTGCGACAGGTGGCTGCAATCTGTGAAGCCGGGTTCCAGCGGATTACGGAGGAAGCCAAACCCGGCGCGAAAGAGACCGACCTCTGGGGGGCAGCAGCCGAAACCCTCTGGCAGCAGGGCGCGTTCGTCGGCGGCGGCTACGTCACCTCCGGGCCGAACACCTGGCCCAAACACCAGGCCAACACGACCGACCGGATGATCCGCCCCGGCGACCTCGTCTACGCCGATTTCTACAATATCGGCTACCTGGGCTATCGCTCGTGTTACTACCGGACGTTCTCCATGGGCGAGCCTACCCAGGCCCAGCAGGATGCCTACGAAATCGCTCGCGACAACCTGTACGACGTCCTCGAGCGCATCGAACCGGGCGCGACGACCGACGAAATCTGCAAGGGCTTTCCGGACATGGAAGGCGAACACGCCGACTTCTACGACGCTGACGAACACTGGCAGATGACGACCAACCACTGGGGCCACGGTCTCGGCCTGCAGCTGTACGAGGTGCCGCTCATCTGGCGCGGCCTCTCGCCCGACCACCCCATCGAAATCGAGGAAGGGATGACGATGGCAGTCGAGACCCAGGAACCAGCTGAAAACCAGGGTGTCCGCGTCGAGGAGATGGTCGTCGTTCGCGAGAACGGTGTCGAAATCCTCAGCCAGTGGCCGGTCGAGGAGATTACGCGAATCGAGTACTAAGATCGGTTTCAGAAGCGCTCGAGAGTCCGGGAGTTCGGGACCCTCGAGAGTCGCGGTAGCAACTGCAGCGCGCTCGAGCGCATTTTACAGCACTCGACTGCTCGAGGCCTGACACTTTTTCAGGTTCCTCACCGTAACTGGGGCATGGAGTTCGACGTTATTCAGGGCGATATCGCCGCACAGGAAGCCGACGCCCTCGTCAACGCCGCTGGGACGAGTCTGCAGATGGGGTCGGGCGTCGCCGGCGCACTCAAACGTCGCGCAGGCCCGGAAATTAACGAGGAAGCAGTGTCCAAAGGGCCGATTGACCTCGGTGGGGTCGCCGTCACCGACGCCTACGACCTCGAGGCAGAATACGTCATCCACGCTGCGGCGATGCCCCACTACGGCGACGGGAACGCCACGGAAACGAGTATCCGCGAAGCGACCCGAAACAGCCTCGAGCGCGCAGACGAACTCGACTGCCGCTCGCTCGTCCTCCCGGCACTCGGCTGTGGCGTCGCCGGCTTTGCCCTCGAGCGGGGAGCCGAAATCGTCGGCGAAACGATTGCCGAATACGAACCCTCGACCCTCGAGGACGTCCGGTTTATCGCCTACAGCGACGAAGAGTACGAGACGATTCGCTCCGCAGTGGAGGGCCTCGAGTAATCGCTGACGCGACAGTCACAGAGAGCGGTTACTCGAGCACGTTACAAGCAGCCCTGCTACTCGAGTGAGAGGCCGCGAATCTCGACGCTGTTACCTTCTTCAACACGACCGATTATTTCGCCGTCCGTTTCGTCGGCGAACGCTTCCGCATCGTCTTCGGCCAGCGCGACGACGAACCCGGTCCCCATGTTGAACGTGCGGTGCATCTCCTCGTCCGACACGTTTCCTTGCTCCTGGACGAATTCGAAGATGGGTTGGGCAGGCAGCGGGTTGTCGATGACGTACTTTCGCTCACCCATCCGGAGCAGGTTGGTCCACCCGCCGCCGGTGATGTGGGCCGCCGCGCGAACCTCGTGTCGTCGAATCGGGTCCAGCAGGTAGGTGTAGAGACGGGTTGGACGAAGCAGTTCCTCCCCGATGGACACCTCGGGGTCGAGCGGGAACGGGTCCTCGTAATCGTGATTGCGGGTAACGGCCTCTCGAGCCAGCGTCAATCCGTTGGAGTGGATACCGTTGGACGGGACGCCCACGAGTACGTCGCCGACGGCAGCCCCTTCGTTCAGAATCTCGTCTTTGAGCGCCAGTCCCGCACAGGTGCCCGCGAGGTCGAAGCCGGTGATGACGTCCGGCATGACGGCCGTCTCGCCACCGAGCAGCGTGAGATTGGCTTCCTCGAGACCGGTCGCCAGCCCCTGTCCGATCTGCGCCGTCAGGTCGTCGTCCGGTTCGTCGATGGCCAGGTAGTCGACGAAGGCAACGGGTTCGACCCCAGCAGCGACGAGGTCGTTGACGTTCATCGCGATACAGTCGATGCCGATGGTCGAGAAATCCTGGATGGCTTCGGCGACCAGTAGTTTGGTGCCGACGCCGTCGGTCGCGAGCGCGAGATAGCGGTCGCCGATATCGAGCAGGCCCGCGTACTCGGTTTTCATCCCGCTGCCGAACGCCTCGAGCAGCGCCGCGGTCGCGTCCTCGCTGGCGTCGATGTCGACGCCAGTCCCCGCGTACGTCAGCCCCGCAGCGTCGTCAGCCTCCCCGTTCGAACCGGTGTCGTCCGCCTCGTTAGTCATGCTCGAGAGACCTCGCGGTGAGGGCAAAAGGGCACCGGTCCGTTATCGAACCGGAACGCCACTCACGACGCGGTCGGAGACCGACGAACGGAACCTCAAAACGGCGAGGAGAGGTGCGCTTTCGGTATCGCGTTCCGAACCGTCACCAGCGGGTCGACCACCTGACTGATCTCGAGACCACCGGCCAAACTCGAGAACATGTAGGCCTCGGTTTCGTCGAATCCGTGTTCGGCCACGAGCAAGTCGATCAGGTCCCAGTTGGCGAGTTCGCACGCCTCCTCGAGCGTCTCCGCGCTGGCCACGGTTTTCCAGGCGTCGGCCGTCTCGAGTAGCGGTCTCGAGATGTCTACGGTCGATTCTTCGATAATCTCGAGGGTAACGTCGATCTCGGTGGCGATTTCCGCACCAGTCCCGCACATCTCGCCGTCGGCCATCGCCGCTTTACAGTCGCCCATCGCGAGCAACCCGCCGGGCTGGTTGACAGGGAAGTAGACCGTGGTCCCGGTCGTGATATCTGTTGTATCGAGGTTGCCGCCGTGGTCATGGGGCACGAGCGTGCTGTACCCCGCCTCGTTATCGCGGGTGGCGACGCCGATCGTTCCGATGACGGGGTCGACCGGCACCTCGCGATCACCGAACTCGAGCGTGCCGTCTTCGATGGGCGTCATCCTCGAGCGCGGGGCTTCGATTCGCTCGTGGCCGTCGAGTAGGCCAAAACCGCCGAGCGTGACGACCCGCCCTGCCGGTTCAGTGAGCCGAATGTCGTCGATGTGGACGGCGAGAACGTCACCAGGTGTCGCCCCGTCGACGGCGATCGGTCCCGTCGCGGCGTTTACCTCCTCGGGAACGGCCTCGAGGAGGTCGTCGTCATCCATGACGGCTCCCTCGAGGCTATCGGCCGTTTCAACGGTGATCGAATCGCCCGATTCGATGGTAAGAGCGGCCTCGAGGTCGGGGGTGAACTCGTAAATTTTGCTATCGTCGTAGCTGAGGGTCTGGCCCATGCGTACGAGTATCCTCGCCAACGGTATCAATCTCGGGCAGGCGGAAAACGCCGCGTCACCCGACCTCTCGGGGAGGTGCCTCCGGTCTCAAAACTGGAGTCCAAACTCGAGCAAGAACAGCGCGAGCAAACCGAGACAGGTCGCGAACGTGAGCGCGAACACGGACTTACTCCAGGTGAGGACGGATTTGCCGTCGAGCGGCCCGAACGGGATCATGTTGAACGCGGCCAGGAACAGGTTGATCAATACACCCATGTAGCCGATTCGCTCGAGCAGGCCACCACCGAGGATCGAGCCGAACAGCATAATTGGAAGGAAAACACCAGCCAGCGCCACGTTCGTCACGGGTCCTGCGACGGAGATGAGGCCGTTCTCTCGAGGCGTAATGCGCCCGCGGTGATAGACGGCACCGGGTGCAGCAAACAGGAAACCGATGAGCGCGCTCATGATCGCCAGAAACAGCATCTGGTAGTCGGCGCGAAACTCCGCTAGTTGGCCGAAGTGAATCGCGACCACCTTGTGGGCGAGTTCGTGTAACAGGAACGCAACACCGACGGTCACGAAGCTCAGACCGATCATCGTCACGAAGCCACCGACGGTGCCGATGCCGCGGTGGATCGGTGCCAAGAGCAGGGCAAACGCGACACTCAGGACGACCCAGGCGATAGCCAGGTCGAGCAGTTCCTTCTCACTAAACGACAACGGGGACTGATTTGCGTAACTCATGTCAGGATATCACGGATCAACTCGAGGCTGTTTCGCGCACCCTCGAACAGTTCGGCCATGAGGGCGTCGACGCTGCCGAGTTCGCCACCAGCCAGCCACGGCAAGACGAACAGGACGAACAGGAACGTGGCGATCATGCTGCCGACGTTCGTCAGCGCGACGATCATGATGAGACGGAACAACGGCACGTCGAACATCTGCTCGAGGGAATCCGAAACCGGCTGTGTGGTGTCGCCCGCAATCTCGTTCAGGCGGCTGATGTCGGTGACGTTGACCGGTCGGTATCGGAGTTCGACGTACCCGGCGAACCAGCCGGGTGCGAGCAGCGGGTTGATGCTGGTGAGCCAGGCAACGGCCCCGCCGACGGCCGCGCTCGTCCAGCGTGCCCCGGCGAGTCGTGCGAGCGAAAAGGCGAACACACCGTTGAACGCCACCCACGCGAGGAACAACTGGAGCAAGAAGACGTCCCGTACGCCAGCCATCAACAGCAGGCCGAAGAAGGCGAAGAAGCCGACCATGATGAGATAGCCGAACACTTTGGTAATCGAAAACCGGCGACTCGAGGCCGTTCCGGTGAGCGACTCCATCGGTGGGAGGCTCTCAGGGTCGGCCAGATAGCGTTCGATACCCGCTTTGTGTCCGGCACCGACGACTGCTAACACGTCGTAGCCCTGCTCGCGCAGGACGTGCAGTTTGTGGGCGATGAAGGCGTCCCGTTCGTCGATAAGCGCGTTCGCCCCGCGCGGACTGAACCGGCGAAACTCCTCCATCATGGCCGCGACGACGTCGCCATCGGTCATCTCCTCGATATCGATCTCCTCGACGCCCTCGACGTCAGCCGTCAGTGTATCCAGGGTGAAGCCAACGAGGACGCCGAGTGTCGCGCCGATGCCGAGCCCGGCGACACCACCAACGGTCCCCCGCAGGGTTAGCCCGCCACTGCTCTCGAAGGTTCCCGCACTGAACGGCCCGACGAACATTTCGGTCGCGACCAGCCCAACCATTGCGACAATGCCCAGAACCCCGCCGAGCAGCATTCGTAGACTCGAGCCGCTGAGGAGCCCGTTCGTATACTGACTCGCATCCTCGAGTGAGGGCAAGAACAGTAAGCCGACGAATAGACCACCCAACAGGCCAATCCCGACCGCACCGACGTACTGGAGCGTCGTCGGATCGGTCACGCCGAGTGCGAGCGTGTCCTCGAGGCCGACCCAGCCAGCGGCGAACGCACCGAAGCCGAGACCCACGAGGAGCCCGATAACGGAACCGAACGCGATAGAAAGCGTCCGCGGATCGGTGATTCCCAGGGCGAGTCCGCCGACCATCTTGAGTTTTTCCGTAAACGAGAGTCGCGTCCAGAAGCGCTGAATCGTAACCTGGATGTCCCGGTCGACCAGCGCGAGGCCGAGGCCGTTTCGCTCGGCGGCGTCGATAGCGGCCCGCATATCTGCGCCCGGTTCGACGTCGAAGCGCTCGCCGAGTCGTGACTGGACGTACGAGAGCATCCAGTAGGCCAGAAACTGAAAGACGGTGTTTCCGCTCAGGAGGTCTTTCGCCTCGATATCGTCGGGCGTCCCCCCTTGCATCTGCCGGTAGCGACCTTCGTCGAGTTCCACCGCGACGATGTCCGGTTGTTCCCGGTCGACCGTCTCGGTCACCTCCTCGACGCTCGCCTGGGAGACGTGAGCCGTTCCGAGAACTTCGACGGAGCCACGGCCATCACCCGCTGGCTCCGGTGGGTCTGGAACGGTCGCGTCACCTGCATCGCTCATTGTCGGTCCAACTCGGTCACGGCTTTTACCAGTATCGAAGCGTCCATACACCTCACGTTCGCCCGTAGTCCTCGTTCAGAGCCGGTATATCGAGCAGGAGGATCGAAAAGACGAGAACGAACACGGTCAAGCCGGTGAGTCGAAAAGTTAGGCCATCGGCAACACCAGCGAGTAGCCAGGCAACGACGAGGAAACCGGCAAGAATGACGACGCTCGCGAGAACTCCGCCCGTCACGCCGAGCCAGCGAAACAGGATCGTCTGTCGAAGCAACAGTTCTCGTGGATAGGTTCCCCGCGGCTTTTGTTACCATCGGTCCCCCGACTCCCAGACCGAGTTCCCGCGACCGCGTAATCGAAAGAAACTGATTCGCCGAGCAGAAAGATCAGGGGATGCCAACGCTACAGGAAACGCTGATCGAGAACCGGGAGATGGTCCAGCCAAATCACGCGAACAACCTCGAGACGGCCCACGGAGGGAACGTTATGCTGTGGATGGACGAGATCGGGGCGATGGCGGCGATGCGATTTTCGGGCGAAACTTGCGTGACCGCTGGCGTCGATCAGATGGACTTTCGGCGGCCGATTCTGGTCGGCGACGTCGCGTTCATCTCGGCGTACGTCTACGAGACGGGTCGGACGACGTCGAAAGTCCGGATTCGCGCCTACCGGGAAGACCTGCGAACGGGCGAACGTGAGAAAACGACCGAATCGGTGTTCACGTTCGTCGCCATCGACGAAAACCGGAAACCGACCCCAGTCCCCGAACTGACAATCGAGAGCGAAGAAGGCGAACGGCTCTATCAGGAAGCCCTCGAGTACGAGTCAGATACAGTGTAGGGACGCGACCAGTCGTTCACGCTCGAAAGCACAATTTCTCACTCGAATCGAATCCGTTCACTCTGCGGGTCGATTTCGACGTGGCCACCGATCGGGATTGGAACGGTCGGGTAGGCGTGCCCGAACTCGAGTCCCTGTACCACCGGTGCATCGGAATTGTACTCCTCGAGAACGGCTTCGATCACCGACCGCTGTTGCTCGCGATACGCTTCGCGCCACTCGGGTGGCCGATCCTCGAGGTGGGTGCGAGCGGGCGGTCGTCCGACCAGGACGCCCGAAAACTGCTCGAGGAGGCCGCGTTCACCCAGCGCGCGCAACACGCCAACAACCCACGCCGAGTCGGGAATTTCTTCGGAGGTCTCGAGTGCCAGGATGGTCCCCTCGAGGCGCTCTTCGTCCGGAAGATACCGTCCTGCCAGAAACTGCTGGTCGATGATCTCGAGACAGCCACCCCAGACCCGACCAGAGACGGGGTCTGACCCGCCAGACCAGTGCCAGCCGGGACTCGGTTCGGTCTCGCGGGACTCCTCGAGGGCGGCCGGCTCAACCCAGTTCCCCGGCTGGTCGGTGAATCGGTCCGCTGGCTCGAGTTCGCCCATGGAGTCGCCGAAAAACGCACGTTCGGTGTGCTCGACGGTGTGCTCGAACATCTCGCCGTCCATCGCCAGTTCGAGCATGACCGCGGGGCCGTAAAACGAGACGACGCCGAGATTCCACAGGTACAGTGCGAGGTTCGTGTTGTCGCTGTAGCCGAAAAACCGGGTCGGGTTCGACCGAAGCACTTCGGGGTCGAGGTGCTCGAGCATCCGTATCTGGTCGTTTCCGCCGATAACTGCGATGACGCCGCTGATATCGGGGTCCCGAAAGGCGTCGTGAATGTCGCTGGCACGGGCCTCGGGGTTAGCGTACAGTTCGTCGTTGTTCATCCCGGTGGTCGGAAACTCGACCGGTTCGAGACCGAACACACTCTCGAGACGGTCGAGCCCCAGTTCGTAGACGTGCGGTGCCTCGAGCGATGGATTCGAGGCGGACGCGACGATCGCGACCTGGTCGCCGCGCTCGAGAGACGGTGGCATGATGAACTCGGCTTCCTCGTGAGGTCTGGACATTCGTCACTGTCGGTGTTCGGTCACTCGGGATTTATACCGTTTGGTGGAATGAGGGTTCCTCACACGGGCCAGTTCACGTTAGTAGGGGAAGCGTTCAGGCCCCCTCGAGGAGAGGGTGTCGTATGACTATCTGGGCGCTCGGCGACCAGCTCGCACTCGAGTACGGCCCGCTGGCTGAGGCAGACCCGAATCACGACCGCGTCCTCATGGTCGAAGCAACGGAGTTTGCCCGTCGACACCGGTACCACAGCCAGAAACTCACCCTCGTGTTCGCGGCAATGCGACAGTTCCGTGATCGGCTCCGGCGTGAAGGGTTCGAGGTCGACTACCGGCAGACGGCGACGTTTGAGAACGCACTCGATTCACATTTCGCTTCTCACCCGGGTGACCGTCTGATCTGTATGGAACCGCCGAGTCACGGTGCTGGCGACCGTCTCCAGAGGCTCGTCGAATCGCACGGTGGGACGCTCGAGCGACGCCATCACGAGGGGTTTCTGTGCTCTCGTGCGGCGTTCGACGAGTGGGCCGGCCCCGATGCCGACTCGTTTCGACACGAATCGTTCTATCGGTGGATGCGTCGAAAAACGGGCTACCTGATGGATGGCGACGAACCCGTCGGCGGCGAGTGGAACTTCGACGAGGACAATCGGGCGTTCCCCCGACCGGAATACGCGTTCAGCGACCCGCGTCGGTTCCAACCCGACGACCTGACGCAAGCGACCCTCGAGTGGGTCGAGTCCACCTTCGAAACCTGGGGCGAGCCGGAACCGTTCGAGTGGCCCGTCACGAGAGCGCAAGCGCTGGACGCACGCGATCACTTCATCTCGAAGCGGTTGCCCCGGTTCGGGCCGTACCAGGACGCGATGGTCGAGCGCTCGTGGGCCGGCGAACACGCACTGCTCTCGCCCGCGCTCAACCTCGGCTTGCTCCATCCGCGCGAACTCATCGACCCCGCCATCGAGGCCTACGAAAAGGGGGGCGTTCCCCTCGAGAGTGTCGAAGGCTTCCTGCGGCAGGTCCTCGGCTGGCGAGAGTTCGTCAGACACGTCTACCGACGCGCAATGCCGGAGCTAGCGACGGCAAACGCCCTCGAGGCGAACCGCGAGTTGCCGTCGTTCTACTGGGATGGCGAAACGAAGATGAACTGCCTCGAGACGGCGGTCGGCCGCGTCCGAAAGCGAGGCTACGGACACCACATCGAGCGTCTGATGCTCCTCTCGAATTTCGCCCTGCTGTACGGCGTCGAGCCTCAGGCGCTCAACCGCTGGTTTCACCTCGCGTACGTCGACGCCTACCACTGGGTGACGACCCCGAACGTGATCGGGATGGGATTGTTTGCGAGCGACGCGCTCTCGACGAAACCCTACGCCGCGAGTGCGAACTACGTCGACCGAATGAGCGACTACTGTGCCGACTGCCCCTACGATCCTGACCAGACGGTGGGAGAGCAGGCCTGCCCGTTCAACGCGCTGTACTGGGACTTTCTCGAGCGAAACGAGGATCGACTCGGTGACAACCACCGAATGGGACTCGTCTACCATCACCTCCAGAACAAGGACGAGACTGAGCGGACCGCGATCCACGAGCGGGCCGAGCGGATTCGAAATCGAACTCGACAGGGTTCGATTTGAATGACCCCGGCGCGACTCCGTTGCCCTTATGCCTCAGTTAGTATCTCCTCGAGTTCCGCCAGCGACTCGAGGACGTAGTCCGGTTCGACCGGGAGGTCGCCGTTAGCCGCCCGTTCGTTCGAGGTGATCCCTGTCGTCACCAACGCGGTGTCCATCCCCGCACGCGTCCCGAGTTCGATGTCCGTATCCGGTCGGTCGCCGACGATGAGCGTCCGTTCAGGCGCCGTCTCGAGACGCTGTAGCGCCGTCGCCGCGGCAATGCTCGAAGGTTTGCCGAGTATTGCATCCACCTCACGACCCGCAATTGCCTCCATCGCCGCAATGATCGCTCCCGACCCCGGTTGCAAGCCGGTTTCGGTCGGAATGGTCACGTCAGGGTCGGTGCCGTAGAATGCATCGGCCGCTTCGAGTGCCCCGACCGATGCGCTCAGTTCGTCGTAGGTCAATCCCCGGTCTATCGAACCGAGAACGATCGCTGCCGATTTCGGGTCGTCAGTTACCTCGAGGGACGCCGACTCGAGTAGTTCCCGGAGCCGATCTTCACCGACCAGATAGATCGGGTCATCCGGATGTGTTACCGAGAGATAGTCGACGCTCACGCTCGCGGAAGTGAGGACGAACTCGGGGTCGACCACGATATCGTGTTTTCCCAGTCGGTCGGCGTAGTGTTCGCCACCGCGCGTCGGGTTGTTCGAAAAGAGAAGACGTTGACACCCGGTATCGTCGATCGCCCGAAGCCCGTCGACTGCGCCCGGAAGCACTTGCTCGCCGCGAACGAGCGTGCCGTCGACATCGAGAATAACCGCCTCGTACGCACTCATAGCCAGTACTAAGGACGCAACCGGGTTGAGCGTTCGGTTCCGGGCGAACGAGGCAGCGACGTCGACTGCCGACTCGGGCGAGGCAAACGAATCCTTATCCGCTATCCGGACCTATCCCCGGTCATGACGCTCGAGGTCGAAGCCCCCGCCCCACCGGAACTGGAGTTCGTCGATCCGAACGAATACGAAGACGCCACGATCGCCGGCAACCCTGACGACATCGACTATCGCCGAGAGGAACTGCAAGCGTTTCTCGAAGAAGGTGCCTGGGAAGAATCGTTCGAGGAGTGGCGCGCTGACACCGACCTCGAGGAAGACGAATTTCGGATTGCAACCGACCTCGAGTTGTTCTCGAAGTTCGATTTCTTCTGGGATGACTTTGCAGACCGCGTGGGCTATCACGCCCCCGGCATCCCGGAAGACTGGCGCGAACGCGAGTACCACCCCGAACTCGATTCCTGGGGAACGGTGTCTGGGATCAACGCGGAGTTAACCGAGTTCGGCCAACTCGTCTGCGTCCGCCTGAAAGAACACTACATCGACTGGGAAGCGTCGTACGAACCGCCAGAAGATCTGCCTGATTTCGACTGACCAGGAACGTCGCCGCTGGCTTATTCTCGCGGAACGGCGACGTTGTGAACGGGACCACCGCAGGCCGGACACCGACCAGGCCTCGAGTCGGTATGCTCACGGAAACTACACTCGTAGCACTCCACGTCGTATCTGGTCGGTGTGTATGGATCTGATCGGACCATGTTGTGTGTGGGCACCGAACAGGCACTAACCCTTTTGCTGAAAGAATATGTATATACTGGGCGGGATTGTGTACACACCGAGCGTATAGTTGTCGTATTATTCCGGACAAATGGCGACAATAGCGAGTGTTTCTGGACGGTCGTCCTCTCGGATAACTTCGAAGCCGGCCGACTCGAGGCCCCGACGCACATCGCTAATGGAAAACCGTTCGTCGACAGAGGGCCCGTCTTCGCCCTGCCCGTCAGCCGACCAGTCGACGGTGACGAGTCGGCCACCCGGTCGAATCACGCGAGCGAGTTCGGCGAGTGCCTCGTCGTGAAACGAGTCGGTTGTCCCCTCGAATGACCGAATCGCCGGATCCGAAAATTCGTGGTAGGTCATCGTCGAAAAGGCCCCGTCGAGATGGTCGTCGGGGAACGGTAGCGAATCGATACCGGAGGTCACACACTCGACGTTTTCAGGGAGTCCCTTTTCGCGGTAGGCGTCGTGCATCGCCGACTGGACGTCGACGGCATAACAGGTGCCGGTAAACGGGGCAACGTCGTCGGTGTAAAAGCCCGTTCCAGAGCCCAGATCCGCGACCGTCGGACCGTCCTGGCCCTCGATGTCGAGCATCGAAATCAGTTCCTCCCGCGAGCAGTAGCGGTATCGCGATGGATCTTCGAGGGCGTCGGCTCGTTCGACCGGGAAGGTGTGAAAGCCGCCCATTAGCGGACCTCTGGAGCGACCTCTTCGCCCAGTCGATAGATACAGTCACACATTGCGTCGGGATCGGTGCCGGGATGGTAGGTTCGGAAGATCATGTGGATGTCATCCCCGAGCGCCTCTCGGTAGGTCTCGAGTTCAGCCGTCACTTCTTCGGGCGTCCCAAAGATGGCTTCGGATTTCAGTTCGGCCTTCCGTTCTTCCGACAGTTCGTCGACCGGCTCACCGCTAAAAATCTCGGCGTACCGGCGCTGGATGTAGAAGTAACCGTCTCGCATCGTTTCCCAGGCCGCCTCCCGGGAGTCCCCGACGAAACCGTGTTTAATCACGTAGATGGTGAAATCGCCGTCGATGCCCTCGTCTTCGCGAACGGAACGAATGTCCTCGACGCGTTTCTCGAGGCCCGGAAGCGAGAGCGAAGACGGCGCACACCAGGCGTCCGCTGTTCTGGCCGCCCGTCTTACGGCGGGTTTCGCCTTTCCGCCCAGCATAATTGGAACGTCATTTTCGGGTTTCGGCGTTACGCTGACGTCCGGCGAAACGTCGTGAAACTGCGCGTCGTACTCGAGCGGACCGGCCGACCAGGCGTTGCGACACAGGTCGATCTGGTCCTCGAGGCGGTCGACGCGCTCATCGCGGGGCACTCCGAAGGCGTCGAACTCTCGCGGGTTCGAACCGATAGCGAGACCGAGGGTGAGTCGACCGTCGGCGAGTAGATCGACGGTGGCTGCGTCTTCGGCGAGACGAACGCCGTCGTACAGTGGTGCGAGCGCGATGCAGGTGCCGATTTCGATTTCCTCGGTCACGCCGGCAAGCGCCCCGAGCGTTGGCATGGTCGCCGAGAGATAGCCGTCCTCGGCGAAGTGATGTTCGGAGACCCAGGCGCTGTCCAATCCGGCATCTTCGATGGCCTCGCCCAGTTCGAGTACGTCCTGGTAGAGATCGGTCATCGAACGATCATCGTCCGGTCGTTGCTGACAGGTGAACAACCCGGTGCCCAGTTCCATGTCGCAAAATTTGCGCGAGGTTGTAAAGTCGTTTCTAGAAAATCTCGAACCGAGTATAATGTATCCCGTCGGAGATATCATCGAGCCCCGAGAACACGCTCCTCGAGACTGACCCATCGGTGCTACTCGAGCGGGTCCAACGCACGACGAAAAATCCGCGCGCGGTGACGGCGAGGGCAACGTTTATCGGCGTTATACTCGAACCATTGCAGTAGCATGAGTGATGATAACACTGCAGAGAGCGACGGTGACACGGATGGGGGCCTCGAGGCGCGACTTACCGAGGGGGAGACCTACGAACCACCACAGACGTTCGTCGAGCAAGCAAATGTTAACGATCCGGCGATTTACGACGAGTTCGAAGAGCACTGGCCCGAGTGCTGGGAACGAGCCGCCGATCTGGTCTCGTGGTCCGAAGAGTACGACACGGTCCTCGAGGAGGATGATGCACCGTTCTACCGATGGTTCACCGGCGGCGAGCTCAACGCGTCGTACAACTGTCTGGACCGCCACGTCGAGGAGGGGCGAAAGAACCAGGCAGCGATCAAGTGGGAGGGCGAACTCGGCGAGACGCGCACCTACACGTACGGCGACCTGCTGAACGAGGTCGAGGCGTTCGCCGCCGGATTGCGGGAGCTGGGCGTCGAGGAGGACGACGTCGTCACGCTGTACATGCCGATGATCCCCGAACTCCCGATCGCGATGCTGGCGTGTGCGCGCCTCGGCGCGCCGCATTCGGTCGTCTTCGGCGGCTTCTCGGCTGATGCGCTGGCGACGCGGATGAACGCGGCAGACAGCGAGTATCTGGTCACCTGTGACGGCTACTACCGCCGTGGCGACGCGCTCAACCACAAAGAAAAGGCCGACAAAGGCCTCCGTGGAGTCGATCACGACGTCCAGACCGTCGTCGTCGACCGGCTTGGTGACGAACTCCAGCACTTCCTCGGTGCGGCGGCACACGATTACGGCGAACTCGTGGCCGCCCACGAGGGCGCATCGGTCGAGCCGGTCGCTCGAGACGCCGAAGACATGCTGTTTTTGATGTACACGTCGGGGACGACGGGGCAGCCGAAGGGCGTCAAGCACACGACGGGGGGCTACCTCTCGTACGCGGCGTGGACGAGCCACTCGGTTCTGGACATCAAACCGGAGGACACCTACTGGTGTGCGGCCGACATCGGCTGGATTACGGGCCACAGCTACATCGTTTACGGGCCGCTGACGCTCGGGACGACGACGATGATGTACGAGGGCACGCCGGACTACCCCGAGAAAGACCGCCTGTGGGAACTCATCGAGAAAAATCGCGTCGACATCTTCTACACCGCACCGACGGCCATCCGCGCGTTCATGAAATGGGGCAAACAGTACCCCGAAAGCCACGACCTCTCGAGTCTTCGCCTGCTCGGCACCGTAGGCGAGCCGATCAACCCCCGCGCGTGGCAGTGGTACTACGACACCATCGGTGGCGGCGAGTGTCCGGTCGTCGACACCTGGTGGCAGACCGAAACCGGCGGCATGATGATCACCACGCTTCCCGGCATCGGGGAGATGAAACCCGGCGCGGCCGGACCGCCACTGCCGGGTGTCGACGCGAGGATCGTCGACGCCGCTGGCAACGATGTCGATCCCGGAAACGCCGGCTACCTGACCGTCCAGAAACCCTGGCCCGGCATGCTTCGGACCTTGTACAACAACGACGACCGCTTTCTCAGCGAGTACTGGCGCGAGTACTCCGACGAAGACGCCGACAGCTGGGTGTACTTCCCCGAAGACGGTGCGAAAGTCGACGAGGACGGCTACATCACCATCCTCGGACGCGTCGACGACGTGATCAACGTCTCCGGCCACCGTCTCGGGACGATGGAGATCGAAAGCGCCATCGTCGGCGTCGAAGGGGTCGCCGAAGCCGCCGTCGTCGGCGGCGACCACGACGTCAAGGGGAAAGCGGTGTACGCCTACGTCATCCTCGAGGACGGCCAGGAGCCAACGGATGGTATGTACGACCGAATTATCTCGGGCGTCGAAGACGGCATCGGGCCAATTGCCCGTCCGGAAGACGTGATCTTCACCCCGGAACTGCCGAAAACCCGCTCGGGCAAAATCATGCGCCGCCTCCTCGAAGACATCGCTTCCGGCAACGAACTGGGCAACACCTCGACGCTCCGGAACCCCGAAATCGTCGATGAGATAGCAGAACAGGTCAAAGAGAGCAACTAGGGACTGACGTTTCCTTTCGGGGAGGTAATCGAAAGTGCCCGTCAACTCGAGCACGGATTACTCGTCGGACGGCTCGAATTCGCCCCAAAGTCGGGTCCGGGCCCGAGAGCCGCCATCTCGAGCTAAAACTGTTCGTCCTCGAGGTGCTCGACGGCGACGAACACGAGCGCCAACGTCACCAGAAAAGTGCCGACTGACACTCCCGCATACGCAGCAAAGCTGAGCAGAGAGACGGTGAACGGGATTGCGAGAACGGTGACTGTTTCGTAGCCGCCAAGCGTTTGCAATCCAAAACCGAGCGCCCCACCCAGCGCCGCGGCGACGAGTGACACACCGAGAACTGCGGCCACGATGGCTCGAGGATCGCGGGAGATCGAACCGAATCGAAGATCCATTACGCCGTGGTTCGCAGTCATAGTCGTTGATTGTTGCGGTTTTGGAGGTGGTCGATCGGCCCTCCAAACGCGGTAATCGGAGTGGTGTAACTATTGTAGCCAGTGAAACGATTTACACACCTAGTCCGACGCACGCTTGCGATCGGGTGTGCAATGACTTTCACTGGCTACTTCCTGAGCAGCGATCGAACCGTCCCACCGCTGACAACGAAAACAAACCCTCCGAGACGGTGAATCGTCCGAGCCAGACCACGGCCGAACGGGACGCGCGTCTGACTAAGAATTAAGAGTCCGCCACACCTGGTGGGTAGCATGGACGATACACCGCAAGAAATTACCTCGCTGGTCGGCCGTGAGGTATACACGAACAACGGCGTGTTCGTTGGTGAAGTGGAAGACCTTCGGCTCAACGTCGATGGGGAAGCCGTCACAGGATTAGCGCTCGGTGGTCTCAACTACGAACTCTTTGGCGACCAGGTACACGGCTCTCGAGGCGTCGTCGTGCCCTACCGATGGGTGCGCGCCGTCGGCGACGTTATTCTCGTCACAGACGTCGTCGAGCGAGTCAAAGAGCCCGACGAAGAACAGGAAGAAATCGTCGCCTGATCGGTTCAGGACACAGTATTTCCCCTCGAGTCACGACTCGTTGAGCCATGGGTCTGGCTATCGGTCAAACGGGTTCGATCGAGAAATTCACACGCGCCCACCCGTGTGTCACGCGAGGTTGTGGAGACGGGAGTGTCGCTCGAGCGTGTTGGAAACGAATAGCCGCCCCAGAACCGCAGGCCGATCAATTCCCGTTCGAGCCTTCGCCTTCGACACCCATGGCGTCGAACAACGTCCGTTTGACCGCTTCTTCGGTCAACGTGAGCAACGTCTCCCGGGTATCGTCGGAGATGTCGATTCCGGTGAAGATCCCGAGCGGAATCTCCGCACTCGCCTGCGTAGAGTGGCCCGTCGCTGCTCCGATTTCGCTGTAGGCGTCCTCGAGGACGCCACCGATATTCATGCGAATGTCTTTCGAGCGCGCGGCAAGGAAGATGGTTTCCTCGGCGACGCCAAACACCGCCGTCGTCGTCACACCCTCGAGGTTCAGCAGGTGATTCGCCGCCTGCATGAGCGCTTCGCGGTCCCGAACGAAGCCGGCGTTCGAAACCAGGTGGCTGCCCGAAACGTCCCGGTTGGCGATGGCTTCGGCCAGCACGTCGAGGGTTTCGGGAGACATCGACGGCGACTCGACCTGTTCTAACGTGTCGTGGTTCGCGAAGGGATAGAGGTAGGCCGCAGCCGTGAGATCGGCAGGCGTCGTGTCGCGTTTGAAATCGAGCGTTTCGGCGCGAATGCCATACAGCAAGGCAGTCGCCACCTCCTCGGAGACGTTCATGTCGAACTCCTGAATGTACTTCGTCATGATCGTCGAGGTCGAGGACATGTTCGGCCGGATATCGCTGAACGCGGGCTCGAACTCCTCGTCGGGTTCGTTGTGATCGATCAGGATATCGACCTCGAGGTCGAGATCGCCGGTCGTGTCGTGGTCGACCAGCGCAACGGTATCGTACACCGATTTGTCCTCGACGTCGTTCCACTGGACCAGTTCGATGCCGAGCAAATTGACGAAGGCACGGTTTTCCTGATGGCCGATGTCACCCAGGTAGACGATATCGGAATCGACATCGAGGTGCGTCGCAATCGCCTGCAGGGCCGCTGCGCTGGCGATGGAATCCGGGTCCGGGCTCTGCTGGGTGACGATAGCCAGTTTCCCCGTCGTATCCTCGAGCAGTTCGGCGAGTGACGCCGCATTGTGCTCGAGTTCGCCCGACTCGAGAGCTCGAAGCGCGGAGTCGGCGATGACTGCCGACGGGTTGATAACGATGTTGGCGCCGAGTTCGGAAAGTTCGTCGCCCGACACCGGGTCGCTCGCACGCGCGATGATGAACTGATTTCCACCGAGGTCGCGGATGTGTTCGACGGCCTGTTTGTTGGATTCGACGTCCGAGGCGAGGATCAACACGACAGAGCGGTCGGCGACCAGTTCTGCCGTTTCGGGTTCGCGGATGTCTGCGGTTCGGGCGTCGAGGTCCTGATCGCGGAGGGACTCGACGCGATTTTCGTCGCGGTCGATGATCAGCACGTCTTTGTCCTGGCCCGTTAGCTCCTCGGCGACTGCAAAGCCGACGCTGCCGCAGCCGAGAATCGCGTAGTCAGAGATCGACGAGATCGTAACCCCCGTGTTCATGTGACAGTCTGGTTGGACCGACTGTACTTAATGGTCCCGAAGACGCGCACGATTTACGTTCAGGTGTGTTGATAGGCTCGAGCGGTCGGAACCCGTGATACAGTGCCGGGTAAAGGAAACCTATTTTACCGGCGGGCAAAAAGTCCGGGGTACAGGGCCGGTAGCTCAGTTAGGCAGAGCGTCTGACTCTTAATCAGACGGTCGCGTGTTCAAATCGCGCCCGGCCCGCTTTTGCTCCGAGCAATTACGCGAGGAGCAAAGCGGCTAGAGCGATTTGAACTAGACGAGTCGCAGCCCGCGGAGCCGAACGGAGTGAGGCGAGCAGGAACGTCTCGGCGTAGTTCACAATCGCGCCCGGCCCGTTTTTGCCACGAGGAAACTCTCGAGGAGTGAAACGACCCCGAACGAAGGGGACCCACTACTCGAGTCCGAGCCTAGCCTCGTACAATCGCTCGACAAATCGCGAGCGGGCCGCAAGCGTCTCGTCGTGGACGATCGTCGTCTGATAGTGCCAGTCGATCCGAAGCCGATGGAGGTAGATGGCTGGTAGATACACCGAGATGGTCCGAGGTGGTATCTCGAGTGTGCGACAGTAAGCAGCCAGATACCGCTGGGCAGCGTCGCGATAGGGCTCGAGTTCGGATTCCGGCGTCGAAAGGGCGTCTCGCTCGAGCGAGGGAGATAGTGCCTCGAGAGCGGCGGGATAGCCGCCAAAAACCCGTTTGGCCGTATCCAGCAAGAAGAGTCCGGCGTCGACGATTGGACAGCCGTCGGCGGCGCCGTACTCCCAGTCGATGACGCCGGTGACGGTTCCCTCGTCGTCGACGTGGACGTTACTCGGCATGAAATCGCCGTGAACGGGCGTGGTGAACGTCGGGACGGAAGCGGATAGTGGCGGTGGCTCGAGCCCCGTCGGTTCGAAGGTCAGTTCGTCACGAACCATCTGGGGCGAGGGTTCGAAGCGCTCGCTTCGAAACGTTTGCTGAAACGCGAGGAGCCACTCCAGCCCCGTCTCGAGGACGGCTTCGAACGAGTCGGGGTCCCCCTCGAGGCGCTCGCTAAGGGCTGTTCCTTGCGTCGGCACCTCCATTCTGGCAGTCCCAACCGCCGTCTCGACGGCCCTACCGGCGGGAAGCGTCTCGCGACGGGAAAAGCCATGTTCTGGTGCTCGGAGCCAGGAGAGTAGCGCGTGCTCTCGAGCGGTGAGCGGGGCGTTCTGTGGGCAGTTGGGAACTTTCCAGACCCGTTCGATGACCCGGTCGTCGCTGGCGATTTCGAGGACGACCGAGCGTGACCGACCGGGGAGCACAAGCGGGCGACAGTCCTCGAGGACAGGTTGTCCGCAGATCCGTTCCGCACGAGGGGTGTTCGAGCAGACGACGAGCAACGACGGAACGAGTCGTTCACAGAGGGCTGCAAGTAGAGCGCGCGTGGGTCCCGCTCGTGACACGATCGACAGGGAAGTTTCACCGAGCGTGCGACCATACTCGAGTTCGGCAAAAATGAACTCCAGCAGCCGGACGATCGTCCCCTCGTCGCCAACCGGAAACAGGTACGACGGCGTGGCCGCGTCGGGGACAAACGCGTAGATGTCCACGGTTTCGAAGCCGGCCCGTTCGGCCAGCGTTCGGTAGCGACCGACCGTCGACCCGACGGCGGCTGCAATCGATCGTGAACGTGCGCAGTTCTCTTGTTGGCTCTCACGCAGCGTCCGGAGCAGGGGCCCCGTTGGCCCATCGGCGGTGAAAACGAGCGTTCCGTCCGTCCTGAGCGTATCTCGGATGGACTCGAGACTGTCGCTGATGGTCGACGGAGTACGCTCACTCCAGTCGGCGACCACGGTTCCAACCGCGTCCGTTTCGAGAGGGGGTCGTCGGTCAATCCCCAACAGCGGCGAAATTCGGGTCGCGTGGAGTGTCTCGAGGGCGTCCTGATTCGACACCTGGACGAAAATCGGCTCACCGCTCGCCGTCGTGTAGACCTCGAGTGCCCGAGCACAGCGCAGGGCATCCGGCCCGAGAGTCAGATACGGACCCTCGAGTTCGTGCCCGAAAAGCGCGAGCCAGCCGTTTCGCTTGGTTCCGGGGTGTGGTGAAGAAGGACTCGAGGAGCGCGATCGGCACTGACCCGAGGGAACCGACACGCCGGGTGGTTTCGGGGGGCTCGAGCGGGCCGGATCGATGGTGTTTCGTGTCATGCGTATTGGAACGTCGAGCGAAGTTCAGTCAGATCGAGAAGGCCGCTCGCGACGGCGAGGACAGCCCAGACGAAGACGCCGAGGCCGATGACGAGCGCGAGCGAGACGATGCCGGTGATGTAGCGGGTGACGCTGGCGACGGCCAGTGCCATGGCACCAGTGATGAGAGCGATCTGGACGAGCCTACGAGCGAGATAGCCCAGTCGAAGGCCGAACTCCTGATGGATGATGTAGACGTTTGCAGCCGTGTACATCGAGTAGGTGATTACCGTTGCCAGTGCCGCACCAACCACACCAAGGGCCGGAATCAACGCGATCGTCAGGACCACGTTCAAGACCGCGGTCGACCCTTTGACGATGGCCCGAGCGCGTGCGCGGCCGAGGTAATCGAGGCCGTTGCTGGTGATATTCGTCACAGCCTGCAGTATCGCGTACACCGAGAGAACCTGCAAGACGGGTGCTGCGCCAAGATATGCCGAACCGACGAGCAACGTTATCGTCGGCTCGGCGACCAAGACGACGCCAGCCCCGATCGGGATATACAATAACAGTGCGTGGACGAGGGAGGTTTCGTAGATGCTGGCCGCCCGCTCGAGGTTGTCGCTCGCCTTTTCGGCGGCAAACGTCGGCGAGATGGTAAAGCCGAGAGCGGACATCGGGGTTTCGACGAACTGGACGATCTGTTTGCTGAGGACGTAGTAGGAGACGGCGACGGGCGAGAGAAAGAAGCCGACGAGAATCGTGTCGACTTTTTTATCGAGCGTGTTTGCGGTACTGGTGGCCGTCAGCGGGAGGGTGTAAGCACCGATACGACGTCGCAGTCCCGCCTCGATACCGGTTTCGGTTCGGTGGGGCCGATACTGGTACAGGTAGAGATACCCGAGGCCGATAGCCGACGCGAGTGCGAAGCTGAGCAGATACCCCACGAGCGCACCGAGTGCACCGAAGCCGAGGAGGACGAATCCAGTTGCAAAAAAGAGTCGACTCGCTCGGTCGAGCGCGTGCAGGGTTGCCGAGAGTTCGATGGCCTCGAAACCCTGGAGCAACAGGCGAACGTAGGTCTTCGCCGCCTCGAGGAAGACGTAGAACACGCCAAGTAATAAAAACGGAGCCAGGGCTGGCTCGTCCAGTATCGATGCCAGGTAATCGTGGCCGCCGAGGAACGCGATGGCGACGATGGTGACCGCGAGCAGATTGTACCAGAGCGTCACCCGGAGAATGTGTGGAACCTGCTCCGGGGCCTTCTCTTTGTACTCGGCGACGTATCTGGCACCTGATTTGGCGATGCCGAGTTTGGCAAGAATCCCAACCGCAGCGAAGACGGCGATTGCGAGGAACAACAGCCCGTATTCCTCGGGGCCGAGCAATCGTGCGAGCAAAACGGTGAGCAATCCACCGGCGATGGTCGCGACGAGTTGCCCGGAAAACTCGGCCGTGAAACGCGAGCCCAGTGTGCTCGGCATATCAGTGGCGGTGTGCAGACTCGAGTGACACCGTCTCGGTATCCGGTCGCTCTCGCCTCCAGTTCCCCGCTTGGTAGTCCATGGGCGAGCGCACCAGCTATCCGGGCATTGTTATGGGAGGATTTCCCGACACCCAATTCGTAGAATTGGGGGCCTACCTCTGGTGAGCCCACCTCGTGCATGGTCCGTTCGACTCGAGGGTGCGCGGACCATTCACTCGATGGGGCCGACAAACACCACGGGACGCCCGCGTGGGGCCGTTGGGAACCGCTCCCTAGACCTGCACCCGTTTAAACCCCCAGTCGTGCACCCGTGAGTGACACCGAACGCGTCCGCGTGAGTTCACTCGGTAGTCGACGGTTGGTGGGTATTAGAGTCGACTCGTGTTGACCTCGATGCCGTCGACGGAGACGGTCAGGTCGTCGGTCGAGTCCACCTCGAACGTCTCGATGTCGCCGGTGAAGTGCCACTCCGTCCACGATCCCGTGAGATACCAGTCGGCCTCGCCGTCACCGTACTGCTCGCCTTCGGAGACCCACTGTGCGATTTCTGGAGCGGGCCGGATGTCGCCGCTGACTTCGATGTGGTAATCCGTGGTCCCCTCGAGCCGAATCGTCGACTCCTGGGCCTCGGTGACGACGTCGCCGGGTTCGACTGCCGAACCGTCGATGAAGACGCGGAGGTCGGCAGTCGAGTCCACCTCGAACGTCTCGATGTCGCCGGTGAAGTGCCACTCGGTCCACGAACCGGTTAGGTACCAGTCTACCTCGCCATCGCCGTACTGCTCGCCTTCGGTCACGTACTGTGCCAGGTCGTCGTGTGGGCGAATGTCGCCTGTGACGCCGATTCGGTAGTCGCACGCGCCCTCGAGCCTGATGGTCGATTCCGCGGGCCCGTCGTCGGCCGGGTTCGTGAGTGTGTCAGGATCGACTTCTTCGCCGTCGAGATAGACACGAAGGTCGGCCGTCGAATCCACGTCAAACGTCTCGAGGTCCCCGGTGAAGTACCACTCTGTCCACGATCCCGTGAGATACCAGTCGGCTTCACCATCACTGTACTGCTCGCCCTCGGTGACCCACTGAGCGATTTCGGGAGCAGGCCGGATGTCGCCCGTGACCCCGATTCGGTAGTCACACTCGCCCTCGAGACGGAGGACGGTTTCGTTCTCGCGCGGCCCATCGTCGTTTGACGCTCCCGAGTCGTCGACGTCTTCTTCGGAAGCTTCCGATGGTTTCCAGTCGCCGTCGGGGACCGGGCAGGTGCCGCTGGTCGAAATCCCGCTGGTCGATGGACTGCCGCTGATCGTCGTGCCGTCGACGTTGATCGTCGAGTTCTCGAGACGGACGTTGCTCGAGCTACGGATGCGAACGCCGTCACCCGCTTTTTGTAGACAGAGGTTTCGAAAGCGGGCACCGCTCCGGCCACGCAAATAAATCCCTGCGCGATTTGCGTCACCGGTAATCGAAACGTTCTCGATGATCGTGTGTCCGGAGCCACCTTCATCAAGTTGGATCGCGAAGAAGTTCCGATCTTGCCGGATGCGACAGTCACGAATCGTGATGCCCTCGTGAGCGTTCGACGTGTAAATCGCGTGGGCACCGGCCGGTTCGCCCATCACGAACTCACAGCCTTCGATGGTGATGTCACCGCTCGTCGAGCCGTTTGAATTGATCCAGATGCCGCGGGCAGCGCGACCGCCGGACCATCGTGCCCGCGGGGCGCGTGACTGGTTGAAGACCGTGTTTCGAACCGTCGTGTTGCCACCGATTCGCAGCCCTGTGTTCGTATCCTCGAGGTAACACGAGTCTATCGTCAGGTGCGCCGGCATATTGTGGAAGTACATCGAATTGTTCGCAAAGCCGGAAACGGCCACGTTTCTGAGGGTAATATCACCTTCGGAGCCGACGATGCGGAGTCCGCCGCGGTTCGAGGAGCTATCCGGGTCGGCCGAGCCATCCATCGCCCGGACGTTCTCGAGTAGACCGGTAGTGCCACGGTCTGCATCCAGATAGAGGAGGCTCGACCCCCCGCGCTCGCCAGGGTCACTCATCTGGCCGATAAACTCGAGGTTCCGAACGGCCCAGTCCCCGCCGTGGAAGAAGTTAGTCGGGGCGGCACCGTTCGCGGAGAGGTCGACATCGATACCATCGATCGACCACCCACGTCCGGTGAAGTGGAGATATCGACTGGTGACGTGCCTCGGGACGACGATGGTCGCGTCCTCACCGATCCACGACCAATTGTTCGCACCGTCTCGAAACGGGTCGAGTCGGTATTCGCCGGGTGGGAAGTAAACCGTTTCACCGTCATCGTGGACGGACTCGAGGACGCTGTTGATCGTGGTCGAACCAGTCGGGTCAGCACCAGCGTCGACGATGTTTACTGCATCGTCGAGGTCGGCAGTCGCTGTTGCTGTGCCTGCGCCCGCAAAGAGACCCACTGCTGTGCCGGCGTATTTCAGGACTGAACGTCGGTGCAAGCGTTCGCTCGTGTGTTCGTCCGTACGAGTCGGTAATCGATCGCTAACCGGAGTATCGCGTGCCATACAGTCCGGGGAGCTAACTAATCAGATATAAACTTTCTCGTGCAGAGATCGGCTCTTTTCTGTGACTTTCAAATAATGCTGTACATTTGTATAATTAATTAAGCGACATTCCTATAGACCCTGTCACACACGAATACGAAGACTGCGACGAACTCGCGCGACCTCTATCGGAAGTCGTGAAGGTTCACACCGTTTTTCCTGACTCTCTATTCAATCGTGATTGTCCGGAGAAAACGATCTGTCAGAATCGTTCGCGCGCTGAACGAACAAATTGACCCGATTCAACTGACTGTTTTGCCCGGTAGTCACTCCATACAGCCGGACATTCAAGATCCATTATTAATAGCAACTCACTTCGATAATAGTATTACAATGCCACAGATCGTTTATACCAGTGTTATGGAGCTAAAATCATAAGCCATGTTCGCCACACGTTTCCCTCACAGGTCGGGGAATGTGAATTATATTCGTCACCTCGCTCCGTGTAGTAACCTTTAAAACAAAGTGCGCACAATAGTGGAGTAGATGGCGAGTAACAAGATTCTCGGAATCGACCTTGGGACGACGAACAGCGCCTTCGCGGTTATGGAAGGCGGTGATCCAGAGATTATCGTCAACGGCGAAGGAGACCGCACGACACCCTCTGTCGTCGCCTTCACGGACGACGACGAGCGACTCGTCGGCAAACCGGCGAAGAATCAGGCGATCCAGAACCCCGAAAAGACGATCGCCTCGATCAAACGCCACATGGGCGAGGACGGCTACACCGTCGATATCGAGGGTGAGGAGTACACACCCCAGCAGATTTCGGCGATGATCCTCCAGAAGATCAAACGCGACGCCGAAGAGTATCTCGGCGACGACGTCGAGAAGGCCGTCATTACGGTCCCGGCGTACTTCTCGGACAAACAGCGCCAGGCGACCAAAGACGCCGGCGAAATCGCCGGCTTCGAAGTCGAGCGGATCATCAACGAGCCAACGGCCGCGTCGATGGCGTACGGCCTCGACGACGATTCCGATCAGACCGTACTCGTCTACGACCTCGGTGGCGGTACGTTCGACGTTTCCATCCTCGACCTGGGTGGGGGCGTCTACGAGGTTGTCGCGACCAACGGGGACAACGACCTCGGTGGCGACGACTGGGACCACGCGATCATCGACTGGCTGGCAGACGAGTTCGAGAACGAACACGGCATGGACCTGCGTGAGGATCGACAGGCCCTCCAGCGGCTGAAAGACGCCGCCGAGGAAGCCAAGATCGAACTCTCGAGCCGCAAGGAGACCGAGATCAACCTGCCGTTCATTACGGCGACCGACGACGGTCCGATCCACCTCGAGGAGTCACTCACACGCGCGAAGTTCGAATCACTCACGGCGGATCTGATCGAGCGAACCGTCGAGCCAACCGAGCAGGCACTCGAGGACGCGGGCTACGGGAAAGACGATATCGACGAGGTTATTCTGGTCGGTGGCTCGACCCGGATGCCACAGGTAACCGAGAAGGTCGAAGAGCTCATCGGTGAAGCCCCACAGAAGAACGTCAATCCCGACGAGGCTGTCGCACTGGGCGCAGCAATTCAGGGCGGTGTCCTCGGCGGCGAAGTCGACGACATCGTCTTGCTCGACGTCACGCCGCTCAGCCTCGGTATCGAGGTCAAAGGCGGCCTGTTCGAGCGCCTTATCGAAAAGAACACGACGATTCCAACCGAGGAGTCGAAAATCTTCACCACCGCTGCGGACAACCAGACCTCCGTGCAGGTACGGGTCTTCCAGGGTGAGCGCGAACTCGCGAACAAGAACGAACAGCTCGGTGAGTTCCACCTGACGGGCATCCCGCCGGCGCCGGCCGGAACGCCACAGATCGAAGTCACCTTCTCTATCGACGAGAACGGGATCGTCAACGTCAGTGCCGAGGACAAAGGCACCGGCACCAGCGAGGAGATCACTATCGAGGGTGGCGCTGGCCTCTCCGACGCCGAAATCGAGCGGATGCAGCGCGAAGCCGAAGAACACGCCGAAGAGGACAAACAGCGCCGTGACCGCATCGAGGCACGCAACACGGCCGAAGCGACGATCCAACGAGCCGAAACCCTCCTCGAGGAGAACGACGACGTCGACGACGAACTTCGTGACAACATCGAGGCTGCCGTCGACGAACTCGAGGCGACTATCGACGACTCGGACGCCGACGCGGAAGCAATCGAAGCCGCGACGAAAGAGTTGAGCAACGAACTTCAGGAGATCGGCAAACAGATCTACCAGGAGGCCGCGGCGGCCGAGGCCGGTGGCGCAGGACCCGGCGGTGCAGGACCCGGCGGCGCAGCTGGTGCCGGCATGGGTGGCGGACCAAACCCAGGTCCAGGCGGCCCAGCGGGCGACGACGACGGCGAGGAGTTCGTCGACGCCGACTTCGAGGACGTCGATCCCGAAGACGACGAAAACTAACGCGATATCCAGCCACCGTACCGGTTCCCGAACACGACCCGTGGTCCCCACGAGTGTGCGAGCCAACGGTGGAATCTGACGCCGAACGCACAGTAACCGATTTTACCCAGTGTTGACGCATACTCGTCTTCGAGGCCGATCGTTCGATCCCTCGAGCGGACGACCACCCGAGAGAGATGCCGACGAACCAACCTGACGACAGCATTCGACGAATTCCGATCGAACTCACGCTCGAGGAGGCGTTCTCGGGCCTCGAGCGTGAGCTTTCGGTCGAACAGCCCACGCGGTGTCGGGCCTGTTCGGGGACGGGGCGAACGGGGCGGACAACGCGATGTCCACAGTGTCGTGGCCGCGGGCGGGTCGCTCGAGACAGTCGGGCGTCCATCGGTCGCCCTGGCTCGAGGCGCTGTCCCCGCTGTGAAGGAAGCGGGACGGTTTCGGCCAGCCAGTGTGCAATCTGTGACGGTGATGGTACCCGCTGGCAGGAAACTGCGGTGTCCGTCGATGTACCGCCCGGAATCGAAGACGGACAGGGATTGCGAGTGACCGCAGGTGCAGATCAGCAACCGATTGCGATTCTCGAGGTTACAATCGAGCCACACGAACGCTACGACCGCACCGGCACCGACCTTTCCTGTGAACACGCGGTTGCGCCAGGACGGGCCCGAGCGGGAGAGACGATCGAAATCGAAACGCTCGATGGCGACGTCCAGTTCGAGGTACCCCCCGGAACCGAAACCGGTGACCGGTTCCGGTTCGAAGGGAAAGGAATGCCGGCCCTCGACGGCGACGAGCGCGGGGATCTGTACGTCACGATCGTACTCGAGGACGATACAACGGGTCGGTCACCGTCTCAGAGTAACGGGGTAGCTGACCCGGACGAGGGGAAAACTAGCTCGGAGGAGGCGGCAATCGACCCGGACCGGGACACTCCTGGACCGCCCACTGGTAGACGGGGAGGCCCACGGGCGCAGACTCGAGCATCCGACACGAGCACCGAGCGAGACGGTAACCTCGCAGTCGAATCGGACGATGGTGGCCCGCTAGCGAACGAGCGCCCTGCCGATGAGCGTGCCACGAAAGAGCCAGCCGAGTCGACGCTCGAGGCGTACGAGTCCCGAATCGAAGCCCTCGAGTCGGCACTGGAATCCACGCAAGCGGAGTTTCGGGCGTACAAAGACCGTGTCGAAACGCGACAAGAACGGCGGGACAAACAGGCGGCGGCGAGTCTCCTCGAGCGCTTCGTCGAGGTTCGTGAGGACCTCGAGCGAGCCGTCGAAGCGGACAGTGACGACGGGGCAGGAGTGAAAGAGGGTGTCGAACTCACGTTGCGCCGATTCGACCGAATTCTCGAGGACGAAGGCGTGAGTCGAATCGACCCCGAGCCGGGAACGCCCGTCGACCCACACCGTCACGAGGTGATGCACCGGGTCGAGGGGGACCAGCCGGCGGGTACGGTCAGTTCGGTCTACACGCGCGGCTACGAACTCGATGACCGGGTTATTCGGCCGGCTCGAGTGAGCGTGAGTCAGGAAGCGTGAACAGTTCGTGTGTCTGATCGGCACACGGTGTGCCTCGAGACGGAACGGTCGTTTCAAGTGTCTCAACGCGTTACCGGTGCACAACTAATGAGCGAGGACTTCTACGACGTGCTCGGCGTGAGCCAGGACGCTTCCGCCGAGGAAATCAAAAAGGCCTACCGGAAGAAGGCGACGGAGTACCATCCGGACGTCAGCGACGATCCGGACGCCGAGGAGAAGTTCAAGAAGATACAGAAAGCCAAGCAGGTCCTGACCGACGAGGACAAGCGGTCGGCCTACGATCGGATGGGCCACGACCGCTTCGAGCAGGCCGAAAAGCACGGCTTCGACGCCGGTAGTGGGCAGGGCCCGTTCGGCGGCGCTGGCGGCGACCCGTTCGGCGGCATGGGCGGCATGGGCGGTGGCCTTGGTGACATCTTCGAACAGGTCTTCGGCGGAGGTCGCGGACGCGGACGTAACCGGCCACGGAAAGGGCGCGATCTGCGAACGACCCTCGAGATCGACCTCGAGGAAGCCTACGAGGGAGTGACCAAACAGTTCAGCGTCGAGCGGCCAGAGGAGTGTGAGACCTGCGATGGTGCAGGACATCCCCCGGAGGCTGATGCCACGACCTGTAGTGAATGTCAGGGCCGCGGCCAGGTGACGCAAGTCCAGCAGACGCCGCTGGGGCGCGTCCAGCAGACGACGACCTGTCCACGCTGTGAGGGCGAAGGGACCATCTACTCCGAAACCTGTGACGATTGTCGCGGCGAAGGCTACGTTCGTAACGAGGCCTCACTAACCGTTGACGTCCCCGAAGGCATTGCCGACGGCCAGACGCTGCGTATGGAAGGCGAAGGGGCACCGAGTCCGAACGGCGGCCCCCACGGCGATCTCCTGATCGATATATCGATCGCCGACCACCCCGAGTTCGAACGTGACGGCGACAATCTGTACTACAAGCTACCGATTTCGTTCCCCCAGGCCACGTTCGGAGACACCGTCCAGGTGCCGACCCTCGACGGCTCCGTTGCGTTCGAGATTCCACGTGCGACCCAGAGCGGCGAGCAGTTCCGCCTCGAGGGGAAAGGCATGCCCCGCCTGCGACGGTACGGACAGGGTGACCTGTTCGTCCGCGTGCAGATCGTCACGCCCGAATCGCTCAACGACGAACAGCGCGAGGCCCTCGAGGCGTTCGCCGAGGCTGGCGGCGAAGAGATCGACGTCAGCGAGGGCTTCTTCGATAAAATCAAACGGACGTTCTAGTGCCCTTCCAACCGTCGACTGGTAGTGAAACCGGATAACAACAATCGGTTTCAGTCGTCGGAAACGTTGAGGTTTGAGTGCTGCAAAAGCGAGCCAGTTCGTTCCTACGTGTCCTCAGTCACGGACACGGCGTCCTCGTGTGCCTCGAGCGATGCGAACGCCTGTTCGGTGAGTTCGCCAGTCGTCTCGAGGATGCCGTCCCACTCCGCGGAGTCGGGCGCGATACCCAGTGCGTGTGCGATACGCATAATCGACAGGTGATAGACGTGCTGTCGACCGGGAGCCTCCTCCCAGACGACCATGTTACACGGAAAGAGACCACCGATTTTTAGCGTCTCATCGAGCGCGCGGTCGGCGACGGCCGGATTACACGCACCGAGGACGTAGTAGGGGTCGCGGTCGGCGTCGACCTTCTCGTTGAGCAGTTCCGAGGGAGAGAACTCGACGGGAATCCCAAACCCACAGTCGACGCAGGCGGTTCGAACCGTTTCGATCGCGTCCTCGTGGGATTGCTCCAGGACGACCTGTTTTTCGCCGATGTCGGACGGGTCGATCGCTGCCGGGTCGAATGGAAGCGTCATACCGTGGTGTACGTCCCGACGGTACAAACACAGTTGGGTTCGCTCGAGGGACTGTCGACCGGAACCGTTCTCGAGCAGGAGAAACTGCATCGAAGACACGCCACTAACGGTTACAGAACGCTACCAACTTTCACAGAACACTATCGACTGTCACAGAATTTCTGTGTCGCGTACACCCTCGAGTCGTCGGCGTAGACGCCGATCCCCTGTCTATCCCACGACTCGGTAAGGATATTGTCCCGATGTCCGGGCGACTCCATCCAGCCGTCGACGATGCGCTCAGCCAGCGTCTCCGCATCGGTGGTACCAACCGTGTTGAAGACGGCGAGGTTTTCACCGATAGCTCGACACGAGTTGGGAAACAGGTCGCCGAATCGGTCAGCCGGTCGTTCACCCTCAGGGCTCACGTGTGCGAAGAAGTCCCGTTCGGCCATGTCGTGGCTGTAGGTTCGAGCAATGTTCGCTATCTCGTCGTCGTGCTCGAGCGAAGAGAGTCCGGCTTCGGTTCGAATTTCGTTGATACGCTCGTGGATTGCCACTTCTACCGCGTCGGAGGTGACCGAGCCGGCAGGGCCGACGCTCGAAGTGCCAGGATCGTCGGTAACTGGCTCCCCGACCGCTGTATCATCATCTAGTTGTGCCGGACTACCGACTTCGCTCGACTCATTCTCGATGACGATATCCCAGTTGAACGGCCAGTCCGGCAGCGGATGTGGAGTATCGATTTGCTCACCGTCCCCGAGTCCGACATCGATTGCTCCGGACGTAACGGCAAGCGAGAGGATAGCAGAAAGGAGTGCGACGGCAATCACAGTCCGAACGAAAACGGCCACAATTCGTCCAAGCATGTGTCCTATATCGACTCGGCTTCGGCGGTTGTGTTGTTCGGACTGACGCGAGTCACGACGCGCGATGGAACGACGGCCAGTGGAGAGGTGGGAAACACGAGAAGGACACAGGACCTGCTCGACGATAAGTAACGACCCAGTCAGCCAGGGAAGGACGGCACAACAGCTGGAGTACGTGTGGATTACTCGAGGAGAGACATCCCCCCACCGCTACAGCGGGATTGGCAACCACTCGAGGGCACGCAGTCCAGCCGTTGGGTCGAACAGCGGTTCTCGCAGGACGAGCCAATCGAGCAAGACGAGGCCGGCTCCGTGTGCGATTACGGAGGGTAAAATCGAGTTCGAGTGATAGTCGACGGCGCCGAAGAGGACGTCCGTCGGGCCCGACAGGAGAAATTCGATCGGGGGTTTACCGGCGTGATGAATCATGTAAACGATGGGGCTAATGAACACCGCTTTGAAACCGATTTCTTTGACGCCGACACAGAGCAGGCCCCGGTAGTACGTTTCGGCAGCCAGCGCCAAGATAAACAGCTGTAACGCGTGCGGGATAAACTCCCCAAACGCTAGCGTCGTCTGCCACATCGGGTAGTACTCCCTGATCGTCGGCAACGTCGACCCGATCAGATAAAACGGCAAGACGAACATCGCGAGCAAGAGACCATTACGAACGGCGACCCGATTGACCGTCCAGCCGATGTGGCGACCGTGTGTCACCCCCAGTGCAAGCGGCCCACCAATAAGGACCACGGTGTCGAACACCGTCCGGCGTCCGAGATCGGTTGGAACGGCTGTCATCCAGATCACGGTCAACACGGCACCGACCAGTAACGAGCGTTGAAACCAGGTCGTGTCCGTCAACACATCGGACAGCGTCGAAAGCGCGTCGTAAATTCCCTCGAGCGGACTCGAGTGAGTGCTGTCTCCCCGTGCCACGAGTCCTTACTCGTCCGTCTCAGTGTCGGTATCGTCGCTCTCGTCAGCTACGTCACCCGCTGAAGCGTCGGTATCGTCTTCGCCAGTCACCACTTCGACGTCCGCATCATCACCGTCATCGGTCCCTGTCACGGTTTCGTCCGGACCGTCGTCCGCGTCGACTGGCCCAGTCCCGATGGCGTCGCGAACGTGTGATTCGAACTCCTGGCGACGCTGGAAGTAGGTTTCGTCGATCTCCTCGAGGATAGCCGAAACCGTCCGTGGGCCCGCCGGAGTCCGAATCGTACTTTCGCCTTCGTGTCGGTCGATCTCACTTTTTTCGATTGGCCAGTGAAGTCGAGCAGTCACTCGAGCCAGTGGTGCCCCCTCGACGGGCGTTTTCTCGCCAAGTTCGACGACAGGGCCTGCGTCGTCTGCATCGTCACTCATAGCGGGTGGTTTGGGAGCCCATCGATTCAAGCTTTCGTTTCCTCCGCCTCCCTCGCCACATACGTATCAAATTTCGATACAATGTCTGACGTATCGTTTTGTGGAATGAGCCCTTTATGTCGCGTATGACCAGCCTGACGGAGGTATACGATGGCACGGCAAAGGGGGCGAGCCTCCGGCGGCTGTACGCCGGAACGGCACTCGTCGCCGTGGGGGCGATACTGTCCGTCGTCGCCGTTCTCGTTGCGACGACCGATCTGTTCTCGAGTGCGTTCGCCGATCAGTACGGCCCCGTCCTCTGGGCCGGAGTTCTCTCTGGAACCGGCGTTCCACTCGCCTTACTCGGCGTCTTTACGGTGCTGCCGGCCAGCCGCCGAATTCAGGCCGCCGCCGTTATCGGGACGAGTATCTGTCTACTCGGCGTCGCACTGTTCTGGCACGCCTATCCAGCGCACTGGCGTGGCCACGGCGACAACCTCACGATGCACGTCTCGGTCGTCTACCTGCTCGGCCTGTTTACTGCTATGTGGTGTCTGTTCACCGCCGTCGTCAACTTCAAAACCAGAAACGACCCAGGTGGCATGCTCGAGATGAACGTCACCCGGCGTAACCAGACGAAAGTCGTCGAGGTCGAATCACAGAGCGGCGGCTTCAGCAGCATGGGCTTTTTCGGTAACACGCCGGACGGGGACGTCGAAACCCAGACGAACGACGTGAGTGAGCCGACCAGCAAGGCCGAAGCAACCTCGAGGACACAGACAGGGCAGAAATCGAACACCGGCGGTCCACTCTCAGCCGGCAGGACCACCCCTGCGAGCGATGGCGGCGCGGCGACGAACGACATCAGTTCGCCGCTAGACGACACAAGTAACGGCTATGACGCCGCTATCGTCGACGGGCCGGAGACGCCGGAACCGACCGACCGCTACTGTGGGAACTGCCGACACTTCGATTACGTCCGGTCCAACGGCAACATCATACCATACTGTGGACGCTTCGATGAAACGATGGACGACATGGACGCCTGTCAGGAGTGGACGCCGAACCGAAATCGAGACTGAGACGGTCTCCTGTAACTTTTTACTGGCGATTGCCGACCCCTATGGGCAATTACCGGGGAGGAGACGACAGGAAACCGTATGAAAACACCGCCGTCAGGTAATCCTTCAATCAATGGGCACCTCGAGGTCACACTCGAACGAGAATGCTGTAACTCAAAGCCCCTCTCGGGTCACCATTTTTGCAAAGCAGAAACCCGTCGCCTATTCACTCGAACGGGCGGGGCGGTAATCGCAACTCGTCGAGTTCCGGCAGTTGCTTGACGTTGAAAATAACGTTCGATTCGTCGGTCGTCGGTTCGGCCACACACGAGAGACGAATCCCACAGTCGACCATCTCGTCGGGAAGGACGTGATTGACCGGCGTCGATAAGTCCCCATCCTGAACGGCGACGGCACAGTTCGCACAGGCACCGCCGCGACACGCATACGGCCACTCGAAGCCACGGTTTTCGGCTGCCTCGAGTACGCTTTCGGACGGGTCGACAACGAAGCGGCCGTAGTCACTCGAGTCGAGGTCGGCGTCAGCCGCTTTTTCGAAGAGGTCCTCGTCCTCGAGCGACCAGCCGTAGTCTTCGAACACTTCGAAATTCAGGTACTGGATTGTCGGGGCGACCGGTTCCGTTCCGTTGCCGTCGACGCCGATATCGCTGGGGTCGACACCCTCGAGGTGCTTCGAGAGCAGTTGCTCACGGGCGGCGTGAACCAGTCGAAACTCCTCGACTGAACCACCCTGGTCTGGATGAACCTCCTTGATACGGCGTCTGAAGGCTCGCTCGATGTCGTCGTGGTCTGCATCCGTATCAATTCCCAGGACGTCGAACGGGGACTCCACGCGAGAGGGTAGCGGATGCGTCGTCAATAGTGTTGCTCCATCGTACAGGGCTGCCGGATTCGACAGCAACCGTTCTCGAGAGCGCGAGCGGTGGCTTCAAGGTACTGCCTTCGAACCTGCAAGGTATGCGACTCGAGGCGTACTGGGGAGTGGGACCGAAAACCCGGGAGACACTCGTCGAGGAACTGGGCACCGAACGAGCAATCGAGGCCATCGAAAGCGGCGACGTCCGGACCCTCGCCGATGCGGGCCTCCCGCGGGGTCGGGCGACCCGTATTCTTCGGCGAGCCATCGGCGGTGAAGGCATCGATACGCTCGCGACGAGCGATGCTCGAGCGGCGTACAAGGAACTGCTCGACCTGGCCGTCGAGTACGCCGTCACCGAACGGGCCGCCGACCGAATCAGGGTGCTGACCCCACTGTCTACCCAGGCCGAAATGAACGACCGATTGGACGACGTGCTGGCCGCTCGAGACGCCTGGGAACGACTCGAGGAGGCCGAACAGAACCGTGTGCTCGAGGCGTACGAACGGTACGACGACCGCGACGGAAGCGCGTACGCAGCAGTCAAAGCCGCTATCGCGCTACTCGACACCGGCGTCGAAGACGGCCCGTTCGCGGCGATTGCCGAACTCGAGACGGACGCGCTCGAGAATGCGGCGACGGCACTCGGTGCGCTGGAAGACAGCCGCGTTCGCGAGGGTGCCGACGAGGAACTCGACCGGTTGCGAACCACGCTGGGTGCCGTCGAGGACATGGACGCCAACGCGTTGGCGATTATCGAAGACCTCCGCTCGGACGGAGTCGGCGACGTGAGTGCCTTCCGCGACGCATTCGAAGACCGACTGCAAAGCGAGACGCAGGCAACCATCGACCGGGTGCGCGAGGCGATGCCCAGCGACCCAACCGATGCGACGGACTTCGTCGGCGGGACCCTCAGAACCCTCCGTTCGGATCTGACCGAGGCCGTGGATGAACGCGAATCGACGGTTCGCACGGAACTCGAGGAGACACTCGAGGACGCCGAGAGCGCAGTCGACGGCGCCATTAGCGCGGTCGACGACATTGCCTTTCACCTCTCGCTTGCACGGTTTGCCCTGGCGTACGACTGCACGCGGCCGACGTTCCGTTCCGACGACGGAGCCGCCCCGACACTCTCGGTCGTCGACGCCCGGAATCTCTCGCTCGCCACTCGAGCGGACGAAACCGTCCAGCCGATAACCTACACGCTCGGCGAACACTCCCTGTCGGACGAAGATTTTTCCCTCCCCGTCAGCGACGATGATACGGGCTCGAACGACGAGTGGGCGCTCCCCGGGGACGAACGGATTACCGTCCTCACGGGTGCGAACAGCGGCGGAAAGACGACGCTGCTCGAGACGCTGTGTCAGGTCGTCTTGCTCGCCACGATGGGGCTCCCGGTGCCGGCCGAACGCGCCGAAATCCCGCCCGTCGATTCGCTCGTCTTCCACCGTCGACACGCGAGTTTCAACGCCGGCGTCCTCGAGTCGACGCTGCGCTCGATCGTGCCACCGCTTTCCACTGACGGGCAGACGCTCATGCTCGTCGACGAGTTCGAAGCAATCACCGAACCTGGTAGCGCGGCCAACCTGCTCCACGGCCTCGTCCAGCTAGCGGTCAACCAGGGCGCACTCGGCGTGTTCGTCACCCACCTCGCAGACGACCTCGAGCCGTTACCACCCCAAGCCCGCGTCGATGGTATCTTCGCCGAAGGTCTGAACCCCGACCTCGAACTCGAGGTGGATTACCAGCCGCGGTTTGGCACCGTCGGTCGCTCGACGCCGGAGTTCATCGTCTCGAGGCTGGTTGCCAACGCGAGTGACCGTGCCGAACGCGCCGGCTTCGAAACGCTAGCCGAAGCCGTCGGAAACGACGTGGTCCAGCGAACGCTGGCTGACGCCCGGTGGAACGAATAGCAAACTATTGGTTCGGTTATCGAGTCCACTTGGTATGAGCCAACACGCAATCACCTTCGCCGTCCTCGCTATGCTCGGCTGGGGTCTGTGGACCGTTCTCGCGAACGAGGCGACACGAACCATCGCCCCCGAACTCGCCATGATCCTTTCGTACGCCGCAAGCGTCGTCATCGCCGTCGGCTACGTCGCTGCACAGGGCGAACCGCTGGCGCTCGAGCGAACCGGTGTGGCCTACGCACTCGGTGCGGGTGTCTTCGCCGGCATCGGCGCTGTCGCCTTCTACACCGGACTGAGCGCGGGCCGGGTCGGCGTCGTCGCTACCATCTCCGCCCTCTATTTCGTAGTCGCAGCACTCATCGGAATTCTGGTACTCGGCGAATCGCTCACCTTGAAAAACGCCGCCGGCATTGGCTTTGCCATCCTCGCGGTCGTCTTGCTCGCAAACTGACCGGATTCGTGAGGTCACACACTCGAGCGGCTTCTCACTGCCAGTACCCCCTGTACACTCGAGCGGGTCCCCACCGACTACGACTCGGGGGCCTCGGCCGGGTCGACGAACTCGCCAGTCTCCGGATAGACGCCCACCTGCTCACACAGGTCTGCCATCGGGCACGCGTCGGGGTCCTCGAGACACGCCGGCGCTCGAGCCGTGCAGTATTCGCGCCCGAACTGGATCATCGCGGTGTGACCAAACCCACACATTTCGGGCGGAATAGCGTCCTCGAGCGCTTCCCGAACGCCTTCGTGGTCGGCATCCGCTGGGGCGATTCCGAGCCGACGAGCGATGCGGTGGACGTGTGTGTCCACCGGAAAAACGCCCGGTTGCCCGCCAGCGAACAGGAGAACGCAATCGGCCGTTTTCGGTCCGACACCGTGAACCTCGAGCAACGTCTCTCGCACCTCATTCGGGTCCTCGTCCGTGACGAACGCGTCGAACGCCGCCTCGGAGCCGAACTCCTCACTGACCCACGCGGCCGCACCGCGGATCATCTTCGATTTCTGGTTGTAGAGTCCAGCCCCGCTGATCGTTTCGGCCAGTTCGTCGTGGTCGGCATCCGCGAGGGCGTTCACGAGGTCCGCTTCGTCGTCGGCATAGCGCTCGAGTAAGGCGTCGTGGGCCGGTTGACTCGCGACGTCGCTCGTGTTCTGGCTGAGAATCGTCCGCACGAGACACTCGAAGGCGTCCCGGCCGCCGTAGGTTTTCTCCCAGTACAACTCGCCCAACCGAGCGACGACCCGCCCGGCTCGCGTGTCGATAGCGACCGTCTCGAACGGAGCCAGTTCACCGCCACCGGCGACGCCGCCGCTGATGTTGACGTCGGGTTCGGGGTCAGCTTGTGGCTGTTCGTCCATACCCTTACTCTCGAGTGGCCAAACAAAACGTCACTGAAAATGGCACCCGGAACACTAACGTCCAGCATCATCCCGTGGCGGCATGCCGCGTCTGCTGGCTAACCCTCGTGCCGGGCGGGAAGCGCAACGCGCCTCCAGGTGCCGAGCCGACTGACGCCGACTCCGCGTGCGAGGGACACCACCCTCGAGTGGGACGGCCGAAGCCGTCAACGTATGTACCGTACCTGGGTTCGCCGGGCTGTCATCGCACCCGAAGTGGGTTAACTCGGCCGGGGACTTATGGTACGCACTCGAACTAGCCGCTCGGGCTGGTTATAGGCTGCGATTATTCGGGTTACTGTCGTCTCGTACCGGTGATTGCCCATTCCGAGTCGACAATCACCGGAAAACAGTTATAGCAGGCCGTATCAGACGTCGACTTCGAACGGGGCGAACTCGTGGGCCCGACTCGCGAACAGGCCGAGCATTGTCGCGATCTCCTCGAGGTCGTCGGTATCGATCACTTCGACTGGAGTGTGCATGTACCGGTTGGGGACACTGACGACCTGTGCCGGGATGGCACCAGCGGCCGTGAAGAAGCCGTCGGCGTCGGTGCCCGTCCCGAGTCCGAGCGCCTCGATCTGGACGTCGATTTCGGCGCTGTCGGCGACGGTTCGCAGCCCCTCGAAAATCACCGGATGGTTCGTGCTGCCGCGACCGAGCCCTGGCCCGCCGCCCAGTTCCATCTGGCTCGTTTTCTCGCTCGGAGCCGACGGATAATCGACCGCGTGACCAACGTCGACGACGACGACGGCATCCGGCTCGAGGTCGAAGCCGACCATCTGTGCGCCTTTGACGCCGACTTCCTCCTGAACCGTCGAAACGGCGTACACCGTGGCTTCGGTACCCGCTTCGACGGCCTGTCGGAAACCCTCGGCGGCCGCCCACGTCCCGACGCGATTGTCCAGCCCACGGGCCGCGAGTCGGTTCTCGGTGAGCCACGAGACGCTCGAGGAGAACGTGATCGGGTCCCCGACCTCGAGCAGGGCTTTTGCGTCCTCCTCGCTTTCGGCACCGATGTCGATCCAGAGGTCCTCCATGTCGGGTTCCTCGCCGTCTTCCCGGAGGTGGATGGCCGTCTGGCCGATAACGCCCTCGACCGGGCCATCGGCGGCGTGAATCGTGACGTGCTGGCCCTGGGAAACCGTCGGGTCCGATCCGCCGATTCGACCGGGGCGGATGAACCCGTCGTCGTCGATCGATTTGACGATAAATCCAATCTCGTCGGCGTGGCCCGTCAGGACGACTTCGGGACCGTCCGGGTCGCCCTCGTGGACGGCGATGGCGTTCCCGTAGGCGTCGGTTCGAACGTCGTCGGCAAACTGGGAGACGTAGTCGACCCAGACGCGCTGACCGCGGGTTTCGTATCCCGATGGAGAGGGGGTCTCGAGCAACTCGATCAGAAAGTCGCGGGCGGTTGTGTCCATACGTACTGCTCGAACGGTGACGGTTTTAAAGAATCGGTTATAAAGCGCGCTCGAGCGTCACGACGAACACCGCCCCTCGAGGCTCGTTGTCCTCGATGTGAACCGAGCCACCGAACGCTGTCGTCAGCCGATGGACGAGGTACAGACCGATACCGCTACCGGGGCTGTCGAGACCGCGTTCCCCCCGGCCGAAGACAGCGTCCTTTTTATCGTCGGAGATGCCGGGCCCATCATCGGCAATTCGAATCGTCACCGACGACGCTCCAACGTCCGTCTCGAGATGGACCAGCGGCTGTGCGTTGTCTGCGTGTCGAACAGCATTCGAGAGGATGTTCGAAAACACCGAAGACAGCATCGGCGTTCCATACACGGCGATTCCCTCGATCGATTCACGATACGTTGTTGTGAACGTCGCCTGATTGAACGCCGTGCGCGCTTTCTCGAGTTCGCGCTCGATCATCGGGCCGAGTTCAATAGGCTCGAGCTGAAGGGTGTTTGGCTCGCCGTGATCGCCGGGTGCACCATCTAGTCCCTCGGTTGCCGTAATTGCCTCGAGTAGGGTCCCGATCTGTTCGGTGAGCTCGATCGTATGGGTCGTATTGTACTGAATCGGTTCGAGATACTCCTGGTACGTCGAATCGATATCGCCATCCATGCGTGCCGTCTCGAGATGCTCTTCGAGCAAGTCCGCGTAGCCAGCTACAACGTTCATGTCGTTTTGAATATCGTGGCGAACGATCCGGTTGAGTAACTCGAGTTCCTCGCTCAACGACCGGAGGGCCGCTTCTCGTTCTTTGAGCGCAGTAATGTCCTGCAAGACGAGAATGCGGCCGGTGTTGTCGCCATCGTGGTTCGAAATCGGGACGGCGTCGAGACGATAGATAACGGTCTCATCACCAATGGTATGTTCAAACTGTCGACGGTGAGATGAATCGTCGTCGGGAACATCCTCCATATCGGATGCCTGCAGGCCAATCGATCGGAGACCCTGTGCTGACGAGAACCGAGATCCACCGTTTTCAGCCAGTGTCTCACTCACGGTTGAACGGTCTGATGAGGGGGTCGTGCCGTTACCTGTTCCCTGCCCACCTTCGGAAACTATCGAAACCAGTTCGAACGGGAGCACGGCAGTGGCCGGCATCCCAATGGCTGATTTCCTCGTCGACGGTTCTGAGAGGACCGAAGCGGCCGCCCGGTTGTAATCGACGATCCGGTCGTCTCGATCGAGGACGATCACACCATCTCGCATCTCTTCGACGACGGTCTCTCTCGCAACCGGGAGTAAGCTGAGAAATTCGTACCGAAACAACGCCCAGGCGATACTGAGGGCACTGATCGTAAACGCAAACGGGGTGTAGTCGATCCGAGTAATCTCGAGCAAAAATGCGCCGTTTGCTACGAGGGGAACGAGCATTCCGACCAGCAGTGCAATCGCCTGGCCTCGATACACGTGCCAGGTTCGAATGGCTGACCGGGCGACGAGAACGGCTCCGATAGATAACAGGCCATAGGAGTGTGGAACGTGTACCCAAGTGAACCAGATGCCAGTTTCCGTCGCAGGGAGGACGAGGCCGTTTACGTCGGTTACTCGCGTGCCAGCAGGCCACATCAGTTCGTGAGCGGTATTCGTCCAGACGACGAGCTGTGTGAGGACAGGAACACCGAGTGCCAGGGCAACGGGCACCGGACTGATCCACTCGGTCCTTTCTGTGTAACTGATCGCAAACGCACACCACGAGACGGCAACGATTGAAACGAATCCCATCAAAAACCGATCGACGAATCGGATGAGGACAGGATCAGTGCTCGCAATCTGTACCGCCGCTGCCGATGCCCAGCCGAGAATGCCGCCAAACAGGAGAAACAGGATCGTCGCCTCGTTTTTGTGACGGTGCTTCCAGACGACACCCATCACCAACACGGTCGTCACGATGCCGACGGCGAGCGGAACGAGGTGGTAGGTAACGTTCCAGCCCATGGGCCTCACTCTCGAGGGATTTACTAAAACATACCGGCAGCTTTCGGTCGGAAATTTTCCCACCTCCTCTCGAGACCGTCGTGATGTTCGACACAATACATAAATGACCGCTCGACGTGTATCCGCACATGGGTAGTAAAAAATTCACGTTCGTCGAACTCCACCTCGACGGCAACACGCAGTTCGGCCCGAAAACGATCAGCGACGGACTCCCTATCGGCGACAGCGAGGAAAGCGAAAGCGAGGATCGGGAGGAGGAAGCCGTCGCCGCGGACGAAGAAGGCGGAAAATCTTCCGCAATCGGGGCGGTCATCGGTCTCGTTGCGCTCGTCGCACTCGCCGTCGCAGTTAAAAAACGCCGTGGCAACGACGACGAGGGCGCGGAAGGCTACGACGAACCCGAAATCATCACCTCCTGATACAGTTGTCGTACCCGAATTTTCAACGTGCTGTCTCGTGACACACAGCAACGTATCCCCCTGACGCTCGAGTGTACCGACCGCGAGTGACGGCTCCGTGGGAAACCGATAGCCGGAGTCGTCGACAGCGACAGAACCCTTTTGGCCGCGCTTCCCGTATCGCTGGTGTGAATCTCTATCGTAGCGTCCGTGCGGTCGCCGAGGCCTCCGGTGACGACGCCATCGACTGGCAGGCCGCCGCCGAGGCAGCCAAAGCTTCGACTGACCCCGGCTCACTTGCACTCGAGCCGGGCGAGCAGGCCGCCTACGCTCGAGACGTTCGTGACGCACGCGAAGGGGTGCGCGAGGCAGCAGGCCTCGAGTTCGACGTCCCCGAGGTGATCGAAATCCAGAACCGACATCACTGGATGGACGCCAACATCGAAACGTTCGAGCGAGTGATGGCCCCGATGGAAGACCAACTCGGCGCGTTCCCCGGCGTGGCTCGAACGGTCAACACCGGGACGATGACCGTATTGCTCGCCTTCCTCGGCCGGAACGTTCTCGGTCAGTACGATCCGCTGTTGCTCGCGGAGACCCCCGACGACGACCACGCCCTCTACTTCGTCCGGCCGAACATTCTCAACGCCGCAGACGTCCTCGAGGTCGATCCCGACCGATTCCGTCGCTGGATCGCCTTCCACGAGGTGACACACGCCGCGGAGTTCGGCGCGGCACCGTGGCTGTCGACGCATCTCGAAGAACGTATGCAATCGGGTATCGACGCCCTTTCGGAGGGCGCGTTCGACCGCGATACGTTCCGCGAACTCAACGCCACGATGACCGTGGTCGAAGGGTACGCCGAACTTCTGATGGATCACGCCTTCGACGACGAGTACGAGGACCTGCGACGCAAACTCGACGCCAGGCGACAGGGGCGCGGCCCGCTCCAGCAGCTGTTCAGGCGGCTCCTCGGCCTTGGACTGAAACAGCGCCAGTACGAACGTGGAAAAGCCTTCTTCGAGACGGTCGTCGAGCACCGCGACCTCGAGTTCGCGAGCCAGGTCTGGGACGGGCCAGAATCGTTGCCAACCGACGACGAACTCGAGACGCCGGGCCTGTGGATTCGTCGCCTCGAGAGATAGTCCTTCAGACAGTCTACTGTAACTTCGTACCGATGAGCGCCCATACCGGGTCGGCAATCACCGGTACGAGACGACAGTAAACCGTATCACCACTCCGCCAAGCGTCGGTTCCTGGCTGAAATCGAACGTCTCTCGGCCGTTATCGTCATTCCTGTAACTTTCGAGATGCTATAAAACTGTACTGTCTCCACTCGATCGCCTCGAGACTCCCGAGAATCGCTATTAGCTGACGATCCACGTCAGATACCAGATCAACGCTCCTCCGGCGAGCGCTCCGATACCCGTCGCCAGCGCAGCGACCGGGAGTGACGCCCCGCCCTGAAGCGCCATCATCGTCCCCGAAAGAGCGACGAGAACGACGAATCCGACGCGCAGTCGCTGAACGGTGTCGGCATCGACGGCCGAACGTCGGCGTCGCCGGGCCATTACTTCGCCCCCGCTATCGGAGATACGGCCCCTCGCTTCCAGCCGCGTGCTCGGCCTCCTGACTGCCGTCCACTCGAGTGCATACGAGGCCATTGGTCCACACGGATTTGTAGTCGTTGGAATCTATAGCCAAGCAATACGAGCCATCGGCATCCTCCACACGGCCGAAGTCGTGGGTTTTCTCCTTGTATTTCTGTAAACACAGCCACGACGAACGGCCCAATCTCCAAGGAGTCATAGGGTCCGTTGTGGTCTTTTACCAGTCAGCGACGAGCCGGGGTGGTCGCTGACCGATAAACAGTGACAACAATCCCTATCACACGACACCGAGAAAATCGGAATGAGCCAGCTACTGCCCTCGGTTTAGTAACTCCGGACTTTCGGCTCGTAGGTTTTGTCCTCGCCCTCGAGGATGACGGGCCGGTACCAGATCGACGGCTTGCCGCCGTTCCAGGAGATGAGCGTGTGTTTGAGCCAGTTTTCGTCGTCACGGATCTGGTTCTCGAGACGCCAGTGCGCGCCGCGGAACTCGTTTCGGACGAGCGCACCGAGTGTGATGGTCTCGGCGACGTCGATCAGGTTGCGCGTCTCGTAGGTCATCTGGAGGTCCGTGTTGAACGTTCGGGATGGGTCCTCGACGTAGACATCTTGATACAGTTCTCGGCACTCCTGAATTTCCTTGAGCGCGCGTTTGAGACCTTCTTCCTCGCGGAAGACGTTCACGTCGCGAGTCATCGCATCCTGAAGTTTCGAGCGGATGTCGGCGTGTTTGGTGCCGCTTTCTTTCTCCATCAACCGGTCGACGCGCTCGCGCTCTGCCTCGACGGCCTGCTCGAGCAAGGCGTCCCCGCCGGCGACCTGGCCGGAGCCGTCGGTGGCGACGCTTTCACTGGCCGAGACTGGCTCGATGCCGGCTTCACCCGGCGTGATCGGCAAGTCAGCCTCGGTTTCGTCTTCGACGTCGTCTGTGTAGCCGGTCTCGATTTCGGCCTCGCCGAGGTCTTTTCCGGCAGCGTGATAGCCCGCACGCTTGCCGAAGACGACGAGCTCGGGGAGGGCGTTTCCGCCGAGGCGGTTTGCGCCGTGGACGGAGACACACGCACACTCGCCGGCGGCGTAGAGGCCATCCACACACGTCTTACCGTTTTCGTCGGTTTCGATGCCGCCCATCTCGTAGTGCTGGCCGGGTTTGACGGGCATCGGTTCGATCAGCCCGTCGACGCCCTCGAAGTCCTCGGCGAGGTGGAGTATGTTCTCGAGGCGGTCGAGAATCCGCTCGGAACCGAGATGTCGCATGTCGAGGTGGACGTACTCGTCGTTGACACCGCGGCCCTCGTTGACCTCGGTCAACTCGGCGCGCGAGACGACGTCACGGCTGGCGAGTTCGCCCGCGTTGTTGGCGTAGCCGTGTTCGAACATGAATCGCTCGCCGTCCTCGTTGTAGAGAATGCCACCCTCTCCACGGACACCCTCGGAGATGAGGACGCCCGTGCTCGGCAAGGTCGTCGGGTGGAACTGTACGAACTCCATGTCCTCGAGCGGGACACCCGCGCGGTAAGCCATCGCCTGACCATCGCCGGTACAGGAGACCGCGTTGGTGGTGTGATCGAAGGCCTGTCCAGGGCCACCGGTCGCGATGATGACGCCGTTGTTCGCTTTGAAGCCCTCGACCTTGCCCGACTGCACGTCGTAGGCGACGACGCCGTGACAGGTTCGGTCGTTCGGGTCGGGTTCGTCGGTCACCGCGAGGTTCATCACGAACCACTCGTCGTACACCTGAATACCACGTTTGACGACCTGTTCGTACAGGACGTGTAGCAGGTGATGGCCGGTTTCGGCCCCCGCGTACGTGGTTCGCGGGAACGAGAGGCCGCCGAACGGTCGCTGTGAGACCGTCCCGTCGTCCTCACGAGAGAAGGGCATCCCCCAGTGTTCGAGGGTGATCGTATCCTCCGGGGCGTCCTTGGCCAGGGTTTCGATGGCCGGGGCGTCACCCAGATAGTCCGAGCCCTTCATCGTGTCGTAGGCGTGGAGTTCCCAGTCGTCACCCTCGCGGAGGGCGGCGTTGATGCCTCCTTCCGCCGCGCCCGTGTGACTGCGGACCGGGTGGAGTTTCGTGACCATTGCCACGTCCGCTCCCGCTTCGTGTGCTGCGATTGCCGCTCTGAGGCCAGCGCCGCCGGCGCCGACCACGATGACGTCGTGTTCGTACATGATTACCAGAACTTCAGGTTCTTCTTGACTGCCTCACGCTTGAGCTCCTGAATGTGCTCGGTGAGTGGGATGTCTTTCGGACAGACCTCCGTACAGGAGAACTGGGTCTGACACCGCCAGACGCCGTGTTCCTGCTCGATAATACGGAGCCGATGCTCTTTGATCTCTTCGTCCTCGCGCTCGTCCATCGCGAACCGGTAGGCCTTGTTGATCGCTGCCGGCCCGAGATACTGGTTGTCTCCCGCCGCGATGTTACACGAGGACATACACGCACCGCACCAGATACACCGCGTCGACATCTTGATTTTCTCGCGGTTTTCCCGTGACTGGCGGAACTCCTCGAGGTCGCCATCGGGAAGGTCTTCCTGTTGCATGTAAGGTTCGACGCTGTGCATCTGGTCGTAGAAGTGATCCATGTCCACGACCAGGTCCTTGACGACCTCCTGGTGTGGCAGGGGCTCGATACGAACCGGTTGCTCGAGTTCGGAGAGCTGGGTCTTACAGCCCAGATGCTGTGAGCCGTTGACGAAGAAGGCGTCCGAGCCACAGATCGCCTGTCGACAGGAGTGTCGGAACGTTAGCGAGGAATCGAACTCGTCACGTGCGTAGATCAGGGCGTCGAGGACGGTCATTCCGCGTTCGTACGGAACGTAGTAATCGTCGAATCGTGGCTCCTGTTTTGCCTCGACCTCCGGATCGTACCGGAACACCTTGAGATGAACCTTCGTCTCTTCCGGTTCGGCCTCGGCTTCCGCCTGCTCGCGCTGGGCCTGTCCCAGTCGTTTTCGCTCGAGGCGTCGCTGCTGTGGTTCGGGAGCCGATTCGGTTTCTGGCTCCCCTTCGACGGGCGATTCTTGCGTTTCGGGTTCTTCGGGTTGTTGTTGCTGTGTACTCATTTACATCATCCCTCTCCAGACCAGTGCGACCCAGATGCCCTGGACGATGAGTGCGAGACTCGCAATCGTCAGCACGCCGAGGACGACCTTTTTCGGCGTGCCACTGAGTCCCTGATTGACCAGTGCGTTGTAGACTCCGTTGACACCGTGGAACGTCGCAGTGATCAAAAACAGGATCATCGTGACGAAGTAGCCGATATTCTCCATGCGTGCTGCGGTTCCGGCGAACGTGATCTCCCAGGCGTGGTTGACGAAGTGCAGGAGGAAGAAGTGGTACGCCAGTACCACGACCAGGAACGCGGCCGTCACCCGCTGGAGGAGCCACGCGGTGCCTCCGGGGGTAAACGAAGAGTAGCGTTCAGCCATCTAGAATCCAACCTCCGTCATGAACGTCGGAACGCTTGCAACGGTGATAGCGGCTGTGATGATCAACGAGACGTAGAACGTTTTATCCTGTGCCTCGAGACCGATACCCAGATCGACCATCAGAAGCCGAATCCCGTTGAGGATGTGGAAGACGGCGACTGCCAGCAGGCCGACTTCCAGGAGCCGAACGACGAACAGGGCTTCGAGCCCCTGCAACGTGTCGGTGTACGCTTGCTCGCCCGCGATGGCGGTGCTCAACACTGCGATGTGGGTGAACAGGTAGCCGATCAACATCCACCCGGTGAACTTGTGGAAGATCCATGCCCACATCCCAGCCGAGAACTCCTTCCATCGCCCGAAGTCCTCGATAAGGCCACGATTGTAAGACTGACTCATGCGCTCATGTCGTGGGTTGGACTGTGGGGGTATAGAAGTTACTTTTATCGTGCCCGGTCGTTCCTTCCAAACCACGTCAATCATCTGTGAGGCGGAAAGTCAGGAGAGAGGTCTCCTCGATTCGTTACTCGAGTGTCTCCAGAAACGGGTCCTGCCGTTCGAGTTCGCGCTCGAGGGCGTTCAGGATGGTGTCACTGAGCCCGACCAGGTGACACAACGGATTTCCGGGGTACACCACCGGATTCTCGAGAACACCCACGAGGAGGCCCGTAAAGGGTGCTTCGACCGTCACGATGTCGTCTTCCTCTTTGAACGGATTGGTGATCGCACAGATCGTCTCCCCCTCGCGGACGAGGTCGCCACTCGAGTGTTTCATGTCGACGATACCGCCGGCGTCGGCCCTGAGCCAGGTCTTTTCGCCAGCGTCGTCGATGATGACGCGCCACCCGGGCCAGTGAACCGACGAGTGGGGGTGGAGGCCGAACTCCGCGAGGACGCTCGCAACGCCGGTCAGTGCCCGGTCGATGAGTTGTCGCTGAAACCGGTGTGCTTCGCCCATCTCGACGGTAATCGTCGGAATGCCCGCGTCAGTGGCTTCACCCCGAAGCGTGCCCGAGGGCCCTTCGCCAGCGATAATGACGTTCGAACTGAACGCGCGCGCCAGGCGTTCGACCTTTTCATCACTGGTATCGGCCCGAACGTGGAGCATATTCGTTCGCCCGCGCGTCGAGGTGTGAAAGTCGATTCCAAGGTCACAGGGTTCGATAAAGTTCGTATAGATCTGGTGGGCCATCCGTCTCGCGCTGGTGCTGTCCTCCCGTCCCGGGAACGACCGGTTCAGGTCCCGGTCGTAAATCGGCAGGTAGCGCTCCTGGGCGAGAAAGCCCGGTACGTTCATCACGGGCAGACAGATCAACGTCCCGTGGAGGTTCGAGTGGTCCCAGTCGTGTGCTACCTCCCGGACGACCTCGATTCCGTTGAGTTCGTCACCGTGAGCAGCAGCCGACAGGAACACCGTCGGTCCGGAATATTCGCCGTTGATCACCGTCACCGGGATCCGGACGGGGTCGCCGAGATAGGTTTCGCTGATACCGTAGCGGATGTTGGCCGATTCGCCGGGGTCGACACGACCCCCGTTATACGTGAACACGTCAGAGCCGAGATCGCTATCGGGGGGTTCGCTCATCGTCTCGTCGCTCATGCTCCCCCATACGCGGGCATGCCTATAACTGGTGTCCCCTCGAGTTCGAGCAATTGATAGCTACGAATCCGAGTTGCGAGATTCGGAACTCGAGGAAGATGTTTTCTAACTGGTCGTCGTAGTTGCTCACATGAACGTTCGCGAGGCGACGGCCGACGACAGCCAGCAAATCCGCTCGGTTGCACGGGACTCCGTAACCGACTCTTACAGCCACTTTTTGAACGAGAAAGCCATCGAGACGGCACTCGAGCAGTGGTACGGCGAAGATATCGACGAGCGACTCACCGACGAGAACGCGCTGTTTCTGGTCGTCGAAGACGACGACGAAATCGTTGCGTTCTCCCAGAGCGAACTCGTTGGCGACACCGAAGGTGTCGGTCGAATACTCTGGTTACACGTCGAACCCTCTCAGCGTGGCTCGGGTATTGGCACCCGCCTGCTCGTTCGAACCCGCAAGGGCTTACTCGAGGCAGGCTGTGACCAGATACAGGCGGCCGTCCTCGCCGGTAACGAGGTCGGAAGCGAGTTTTACGCCGGCCACGGGTTCACCCGCGCCGCTGAACGCGAGATCGACATCGGTGACGACACGCTGACCGAACACGTGTACGTCGAAAGCGAACGCGAGACGGGCGACGACTGGCGCGCCCTCGAGGAAGTCATGGAAAACGGCGACACGCTGTACGTCAGCTACGGTGAGCCCGTCCGTGGCTCCGTCGCCCCGTTTTACACGACGTACCTGAACGCCGACGCGAGTCGACGCTACGGCTGGTTCTGTGGAAACTGCAACTCCCTCGACAACGCGATGGATGCCATGGGCCGCATCGTCTGTAACGAGTGTGACAACAAACGAAAGGCGACGCGGTGGGATGCCGCCTACCTGTAAGTATTCCCAACGCTCTCGATCCCTCCGTCATCAGATTCCTTGTCACAACGTGACGAGCGTGTCACTAGTAGGTGTATGTGATGCTTAGCGAGGGTGAGCGCCTCGTTAATCGGGACGCGTAATCGTGGTTATTGCCCGGATTATAAGGAGTGACCAAGCGAGTGCTCCACTCGGTGAAAACACCCGCTCGTCTGCCTGCTGACCGGTCGAACCCACACGCTAACAAAGACGACGGTTCCCCAAGTGAGGATCGATGAACGGAGTCAGATGCAACGTTTCCTCCCTCGAGTATCCACACTGGACACGTGACCGAGAGGCAACCGAAGACGAGGACACAACCCACGCATGGTAACGACCGAGAACACCACGACGAAGACGGTCGTCATCGGACTGGACGCGCTCGACAGTCGATACCTCGAGCGCTTCGAAGCGTCGATGCCAAACATCTCCTCGCTTCGAGATCGCGGCATCGAAGCGGCACTCGAGTCGACGCACCCACCGTGGACGGGAAGTGCCTGGCCGTCGATGTACACTGGCTGCGATCCGAGCCACCACGGTGTCTACGGCTTTTTTCGATACGACACGTATCCGGACGAGGGCGAACTGGTGTCTCGAGGCGACGTCGACCGACCGGCGATCTGGGATTATCTGTCCGACGAGGGAACGCCCTCGGTCGTCCTGAACGTGCCGGTTACCCATCCGGCTGATCGGATAGCTGGCGTGCTGATACCCGGCTATCTGGCGGGCGAAGATGCCGACGGCCACCCCAAAGGCGTTCGCGAGGCGCTCGACGACGAACTGGGCGAGCCCTACCGGATTTATTCGAGCCACGAAGTGAGCGACGATTCCGAAAAGAAACTGGCAGGCTACCTCGAGTTGATCGATCAGCGGCGGCGAGCGGCCTGTTCCCTGGTGGAACGTGAGGACTGGGAGTTTGCGTTCGTCCAGGTACAAAAGACCGACGCCGTTTTCCACAACTTCGACGACGACGAGGCCTTCCGATCGATATACGAAGCCGCCGATCGGCTGGTCGGCGACATCCTCGAGGCGGTCGACGAGACGGTCAACGTAATCGTTTGCTCGGACCACGGTATCGGCCCGGTCACCGGCTACTCGATCTACGTCAACGAGATCCTCCGCCAGCACGATTACGTCGTCGCCGCCGACGGTGAGGGGGGACGAACGAATCTGTCCTCGGTCAAGACCTCACTGACCGACCCCGACACGAATCAGCCCGCGGGATCCGGTACTGCAAATTCCATCGGCGAGCAACCGAGCATCTCGTCGCGGGCCGCCAAATGGCTCGTCGACCGCCTCGGCATCCGTCCCGGAAGTGTGTACGGTGCTGCCGAGCGAATCGGACTCGAGTCAACCCTGCTCCGACTGACGCCCGACTCGTTGGTAGCTTCCGTTAGCGAGACCGTCGACTGGCGAGAATCCAAAGCGTACTGCACGGAGGGCACTCGCCTGGGCATTAGAATCAATCTCGAGGGGCGAGAGCCAAACGGCATCGTTTCGCCGGAGGAGTACGAGACGGTCCGCGATGACCTCATCTCGATTCTCTCCTCGTTCGAGACGCCGGACGGAAAACCCGCGTTCGACATGGTCTGTCGTCGTGAAGCGCTATACGACGGGCCACACGCCGACCGTGCCCCCGATATTCTCTTTCGGCCGACCGACATGAACAACAACATCAAGGTGGAACTGTACGGGCGAACGACCGTCCCCATCGACGTGTACGACCACAAACTCGACGGCGTGTTCCTCGCCGCGGGTCCAGGTATCGACGGAACCTGGAGCGGTGACCGACTGTCACTCACCGACGTTGCACCGATTACGATGTCCCTACTGGGCTACCCGGTCCCGGACTCGATGACCGGAACTGCCCCATCGTCGTTGCTCACCGTACCAGTCCGCAGCGAGCGGTACGACCCGATCGACTACGGAACGACGGCCGTGCCGAACGTCGATACCGAGGGCGTAACTAATCGGCTCGAGGATCTCGGCTATCTCTGATGGGTGACCGTCACCAGGAACTGTCTGCACTCCTCTCGAGTGCCGTCCTCGTCATGGTCGGCGGGATGATCGGGTCGGCGGCAAAACTGGGCGAACGCGTCGTCATCGGTAGACTGCTCTCCCCCGATGCCTACGGCGAGGTGAGTATCGGGCTGGCGTTGCTCATGTTCCTGACGACCTTCGCCATGGCGGGATGCAGCCAGGGCGTCTCACGGTTTATTCCGCGATACGACGATATCGAAGATCGACGGGGTGTCTGGGTCAGTGGCGTCGCGGTCACGATGACCCTCGCGATCGGATTTGCCGCACTCTTGATCGTGGGGGCCAACTGGATCGCATCCCTCCTCTTCGAGAGCGACGTCGCCGTGACGTTCATTCGCGTGCTAGCGGTCGCGATTCCGTTCATCGTCGGGTTCCGAGTAGCCATTTCGGGAATTCGGGGCTACGAGAACACCGTGTTTCGAACCGTCGCACAGGATTTCATCGATCCCTTCCTCAGGATCGCCCTCATCGTTCTCTTTATTCTCGCGGGGATGGGCATCGTTGCGGCCGGTGTCGGCTACCTTCTCGCCGCGATCGCCACGTTCGTGGTCGCGACGCTCTTTCTCAATCGACTCATGCCGCTTCGAGGTGCCTACCGTACCCACACTCGAGAGCTTGTCCGGTTTTCGGCCCCGCTGGTCGTTTCGACCGTCGTCGGCGTCCTCCTCACGCAGACCGACACCCTGATGCTCGGCTACTTCAGAAGTTCCGCCGAGGTCGGCCTCTACAGTGCCGCCTATCCTCTCGCGAGCGGACTGCTCGTCGTCCTCGGTGCCTTCGGTTTCCTCTATCTGCCGATCGCCTCGCGACTGGACTCCGATGGCGACCGAGCTGCCGTCGACGATATCTACGCCACCACGACGAAGTGGGTCTACGTGGTCACGTTCCCGGCTTTTTTACTGTTGTTCGCGTTTCCTGCCGACGTACTCAGGATAGTCTTCGGCGTCGACTACACCCCTGCCGCAAGTGTCCTCCCGATACTGGCTGTCGGGTTTTTCCTCAGCGCGGCGGCGGGTCGCGACCGAGAGACGCTGTCCGCGCTTGGCTCGACCTCGTGGATCGCGATCGGCAACGTGTTCGGACTGACGCTCAACGTCGTGGTCAACATTCTACTCATACCGCGGTACGGTTTCGTGGGTGCCGGAATCGCCTCCGTTACTTCCCTGGTGGCCGTACACACCGTCATCTGTGGCGTTCTCGCCGTCCAGTACGATATTACGCCGCTCTCGAGAGAATCGACCCGAACGTACGTCGGACTTCCACTGGTGTGTCTGCCATGGGCATTTTTGCTCACGCCCTGGGTCTCGATCTCAGCTGTGACCATCTTTCCCGCCCTGGTCTTCCTCGGCGTGAGTTCCCTACTGATTGTCGGTCTCGTCGGCGGCCTCGAACCCAGTGACATCGTCGTCGTCGACCTTCTCGAGGACACGCTTGGCGTGAGTATCCCGCTGATTCGCCGCTGGATTCCCAACGACGATGACTCGACGGTCACGTCAGTAATAGCCGACTGAGAGCGATTCCTGGAACGATCGACACACTCGAGGTGTGCTGGCCTCGAGTCGATGTGCAGTCCTTCGATCGGAGGTCTTGGCGAACCCGAACATCGGCCTGAAAAAATCCCTGGTCGGCAAAGAACACTGTGTGAGAGCGTGACACGTCTGAAAACGGGTATCACGCTCGTAGTAACTAACAACGTTTTTCCGGTGGCAAAGAGTGTATCGAGTTATGACAGCTGCCGATCCGATTACTGTTGGGGTACTCAGTTTACACACGAGCAAGGAATCCAAAGCGATCCTCAACGCTGTCGAGGAGTTAGGTCACGATACCGCCTGGTTGCGCGAGGAGAATACGACGATCAGCGTCGAGGACGGCGAAGTCGTCCTCGACCCGGAAGTGGACGTCATCGCCAACCGGATGTTGCTCTCGAACACCGAGCAACCCTGCGAGGAACTGGGGCTGGCGGGCACGCTCAACAAACTCGTGCCGATGCTCAACGAACCGGAAGCGACGATGACCGCCTCACACAAACTCGCCACCGCGGCGGCACTCGCGTCCGAAGACGTGCGCGTTCCGGACGTGTACATGGCCTTGAGCACGAACAACCTCAACGACGGTCGAGACCGATTCGGCGAGGAAGCCGTCTACAAGACGGCCATCGGCACCCACGGCGGCGGAACCTGGAAGATCGGTCCGGACGACCCGATCAACGCGAAAGTCGGGAACCGATACGCCTTCCTCCAAGAACTCATCGACATGGACGACCAGCGCCACCGCGATATCCGCGTCTACGTCGTGGGCGACGAGGTCGTCGGCGCGATGTACCGCTATGCACCCGACAACGACTGGCGAACCAACGTCGCCGTCGGCGGCAGCGTCGAGGACGCGACGGACTCCCTGTCCGACGAAGTCGTCGACATGGCCGTCAGCGCGTCCCAGATCGTCGGCCTCGATTACGCCGGCGTCGACCTCGTCGAAAGCGAAGACGGGGCGCTCGTCCTCGAGGTCAACCCCACCGCTGGCTTCAAAGGACTGTATCAGGCCACCAGCGTCAGTCCGGCCCCCTACATCGCGAAACTCGCTATCGAACGCGCGGGCGGCGAAGTCGACGACGGCCGGGTCTGGGAGCTCTCGGCGAACCTGGACGATTCGACGCCTTCGGCAATGCCCGACATCGTCCGGCCCGGCGACGGCGAACCCGCGATTATCGGCTACACCGAAGAGATCGTCCTCTCCGGAACCGCGGGCTCGAAAACCGTCTACGCGAAATCCGACACCGGCGCAACGCGAACGAGTATCGACACCCGACTGGCCGCAGACATCGGTGCTGGCCCGATCAAGTCGATCACCCGCGTGAAATCCGGCAGCCGGAAAACCTCGAAAAGCCGACCCGTCGTCGACGTCGTCGTCGGCGTCGGCGGCAACCAGCACACCGTGACCGCGAGCGTCGAAGACCGCAGCCACATGGACTACCCCGTCATCCTCGGTCGCGACATCCTCGGCAGTTACCAGGTCGACGTCAGCCGCCGCGTCGACGGCGACAAACCCGACAGCCCCGAAGAGGAAGAAGAGCTCCTCGAGTAACACTTCGTTCCTCTCGCGCCACCCCCACCCGCAACCGACGCCGTTTTGCTCGTTCGAGCCAACCACTCCACGATGCCAACCCCTGAGGACGTCCTCCGTTGCGATCCCGTGATGGCTAGCCTGCTCGAGCGCTACGACCTCGAGAGCGTCGACACGAACGTCGACGAGTACGAACGGCTGGCCGTCTCGATCATCAACCAGCAGCTCTCGACGGCCTCTGCCAACGCCGTTCGCGGGCGTGTATTCGACGTGCTCGAGGGCGAGGTCACACCCGGGCGAGTGCTCGAAGCCGACGATGACCGCTTGCTCGAGGCAGGGCTGAGCGGGCAGAAACTGACGTATCTACGAAACGCCGCGGCGGCGTTTCGCGAGCGCGACCTCACACGCGAGGGGCTTGCCGACCACTCCAACGCCGAGGTTCGGGAGAGACTCACGGCGATCCGTGGCATCGGCGACTGGACCGCCCGGATGTACCTCATTTTCGTCCTCGGCCGACCCGACGTGCTCCCGCTCGGTGACCTTGCCGTCCGTCGTGGCATCGAGGACCTCTATAACGGTGGCGACGACCTCTCGAGAGCCAAAATACGCGAGATCGCCGAACCCTGGCGGCCACATCGAAGTCTGGCGACGCGGTACATCTGGGCGCATTACGAGGACGAGGATTCATCTCCGCCCTAGAGGCGGGCTTTCTCATCGACGTTTCGTACAAATTAATTCACTTTCCAGAGTTACTTGCTCTCATAATCAAATAAGCTCGGTTTGAAAGTCGAAGTAGTTCAGACGGACGCCCTCACTCGAGGTGGTGATAGTCCAGTTCGTACTCCTCGTCGATGGCTGCCTGAACCGGTTCACTCGGCTCTCCGATCCCTCGTTTGTGGATCGAAAGACCGGACTCGTCCGCCGACACCACGAGATTCACGCGCCAGTCCGAGTGCGTCTCGGGATGATCGCGCCGGTAGTGAGCGCCGCGGGACTCGGTTCGCTCGAGAGCCGTCCGGAGCAGGGCTTCGGCAACGGTCAGGCTGAACGAGAGGTCGACGGCGTACTCGAACGACCGTGAGGTCAGGTCGCCATCGACCAGGAGGTTGGCCGTTTGTGCCCGGATCGTCTCGAGTTTCGCCAACCCCTCCCGGATCCCCTCGCCATCGCGGATGATGCCGGCGTGTTTCCAGAGCAGGTCGCCGATGTCCTCGAGTAGCGCTCTCGGCGTGACTTCGCCGTCCGCTTCCGCGAGCGTCTCGAGGGCGAGGAATTCCCGTTCGGCAAGCGCCCGTTGACCGGGAGTCACCACCGGATCCTCGTCGGCGCTCGAGAGGTGCAAAGCGATGCGTTCGCCGACGGGTTTGGCGATGGCGACTGTCTCCGCGAGCGAGTTACCCCCGAGACGGTTTGCGCCGTGGACGCCCGCGACAGTCTCTCCGACGGCGTACAGCCCATCGACGCCGGTTTCACCCGTCTTGAAGTCGATATCGACGCCGCCCATGGTGTAGTGAGCCGTCGGACCGACCACCATCGGTTCACTCGTGATGTCGACGCCGAGGGTCGCGAACCGTTCGACCATCGTCGGCAGTCGGTCCCGAACGTAGTTCGGATCCCGGTGGGAGATATCGAGGTAGACGCCGCCGTGTTCGGTCCCTCGGCCGTCGCGAACCTCCTCGGCAATCGCTCTGGCGACGACGTCTCGAGCGTCGAGTTCCATCTGATCCGGTGAGTACCGTTCCATGAACCGCTCGCAGACGGACGACTGCGACGCCTGGGAACCGCCGTTCGCGTCGCCCGCCTCGTTCGTATCCCTCACGGAGCAGTCCGCGTTGTAGAGTCGACCCCCTTCGCCCCGAACTGCCTCCGTCACGAGTCGCCCGTCCCACTCCTCGCCGTAGCGCTCGCCGACCATTCCGGTGGGATGAAACTGCACGAACTCCAGATCTAACAGTCGGGCACCCGCCTCGAGGGCGAGTGCCTGTCCGTCACCGTTGTTCTCGTCGTCGCGCGATGAGTGGCGATGGTAGAGCGCCGAGAAGCCACCCGCGGCGAGGACGACGTGGTTACTCCGAAACAGTAGCCCTCGGCCCGTTTCCATGTCGAATCCGGCCGCGCCGTACACCCGTTCGCCATCCGAGAGCAATCGCGTTATCATCACGTTCTCTCGATAGGGAATATCGAGCGCCTGGGCTCTGTCGATGAGCGTCGAGAGCATCGCCTCGCCGGTGCGGTCGCCGACGAAACAGGTTCGGCGGTACGACTGTGCACCGAAGTACCGCTGGTTGATTTTGCCGTCGTCCGTCCGGTCGAACGGTGTCCCCCACCGCTCGAGTTCTCGGATCCGGTCGGGCATCTCCTGGGCGACCAGTTCGACGGCTTCCGGGTCGTTCAGGAAGTGCCCCTCGTTCAGCGTGTCGGCGGCGTGGATCGACCAGTCGTCCTCGGAGTCGAGCGAGCCGAGCGAGGCGTTGATGCCACCGGCCGCCCACGTCGTGTGTGCGTCTCCGTGCCCACGCTTACCGATCACGAGCGGCGTGTGTCCTGCCTCCGCGATGGCGATGGCCACGCGAGCGCCGGCGGCCCCCGCTCCGATGACTAACACGGGCGTCGAAACCACGTCGTAGGGCAACTCGAGCGGTCGCTCGTCGTTGAAATCGGGCACCAGCGAATCGAGTATCGGATCGCCGTCGCCGAGCGTCGAACCCGCCGGTCGGTCGCCACTGGAGGAGGTTTCTGTCATCAAATTGAGAAAGGCTCCGTAGCTATTTACCGTAGACGCCAAACGAGGAAGGGCTGTCGGCAAAACGGCCGAAAACCCATCAAACGATCGCTGAGTCACGTTTACAGAATTACAAGCCGAATGCCACGGGGCTTGAACCCGAGGCACGTCACAGCCCACCACATTTTTACTCGACGGTCGAGTGTACCCGTGCGTGCAACCGATCGTTCACCTCTCGGTTGGCTACCTCTGTTATGCGGCCTACACTCGTTGGCGTCGTGGTGAGCGGCCCAGTGGCGTTCCAGTCCTCGTCGTCCTCGTCGGTGCAGGCCTGCCGGATCTGCTGGACAAACCCCTCGCCGCAGCGGGAATCGTCGACGTCGGACGGACCGTCGGCCACTCGCTGTTCACCGCCGCTATCGTGATGACTATCGTCTGGCTGATCGCCACACGATGTGATCGCCGCCCACTGGCGATGGCGTTCGTCATCGGCTACACTTCTCACATCGCGGCCGACGTGCCGTGGCACGTCCTCTCCGGTGATATCGACGAACTGGGATTTCTCCTCTGGCCAGTCACTGAGATGCCAGCATACACTGGCGTGAAACCACTCGGAACCGTCGGCGGTGTCGAGGTCACGACGCTCTGGCTCGAGGCGGTGATTTTCGTGGCCGGCATCGGCCTGTGGTGGCGCGACGGGAAACCGGGACTCGAGACGCTGAAAAACGCGGTCGTTGACTAGTCCGGATCACGCCTCGTCTTCGGGCGTCTCCGGTTCGATACCCGACAACCGCATCGCGTTGCCGGTGACCGCGAGGCTCATCCCCATGTCGCCGATGACCACCGCGTGGATGACGGTGACGACCCCGAAGGGCGCACCCGCTGCGAGCAGTGCCTTGACGGCGAGACTCGAGCCGATATTCTGGCGGATGACGCCGTTTGCCGTCCCCGAAAGTCGGTACAGGTAGGGAAGACGGGTCAGATCGTCCCCCATAAGCGCGACGTCAGCCGTCTCGAGTGCCGTGTCCGTTCCGGCGGCCCCCATCGCGATGCCGACGGAGGCCGTCGCCAGCGCCGGCGCGTCGTTGATACCGTCCCCAACCATGGCGACGGTGTGTCGTCTCGAACCCTCGCTATCAGCCCGTTCACCCACCTTTCGGCCCGTGTCCGCTTCCGTATCGGCTCGCCCCTCGAGGTCGCGAATTGCCTCGAGTTTCTCCTCGGGGAGCAACTCGGCGTGGTACTCCTCGATGCCGACCTCTTCGGCGATAGCCCGGGCAGTTCCCTCGTTGTCGCCGGTGAGCATGACGACGCGCACTCCCTGGGCCTGTAGCTGGGAGACGGCCCACGCGGCGTTGGGCCGAACGCGGTCGGCCACGGCGATGACGCCGAGGAGGGTGTCGTCCGTGCCGACGAGAACGACCGTCTTGCCCTCCGCCTCGAGTGTCGGAACGACCTGTTGGAGAAGATCGAGGCAATCCTGCCGCGAACAGTCCGGCCTCGACTCGACGGAATCGACCCCGCCATCGGTCCTGACGTGCGTATGCTCGAGGTCGAGCCCCAGGTCGTCGAAGAGGTCGGGTTTCCCCACGTAGTGAGTCTGGCCGCCGATTTCGCCGCGCACGCCACGTCCGGCGAGGGCTTCGAAGTTCCGTATCTCCGGATTCGCTACGTCTTCTATCGCCTCATCTGCGTGCTCGGCAATCGCCGCACCGATCGGATGTTCGCTCCGTTTCTCGAGCACGCCGGCTGTTGCCAGCACGGCCTCCTCGCTGGTCCCCTCGAGGGCCACGATGTCGGTCACCGCGAGGTCGCCCGTCGTCAGCGTCCCCGTCTTGTCCACCGCGAGCACGTCGCTCTCGCCGACCGCCTCGAGGTGGCGGCCTCCTTTGATCAGAACGCCGTTTTTCGCCGCACTCGTGATCCCCGAGACGACGCTCACGGGCGTCGAGATGACGAACGCACAGGGACAGGCGATTACCAGCAGCGTCAATCCGCGGAGGAACCAGGTGTTCCAGTTCGCACCGACAAGTAGCGGCGGGCCAATGGCGAGCGCTACGGCGAGCACGACGACGATAGGCGTGTAGATACTCGCAAAGCGGTCGACGAACTGCTCGCGTTTCGTCCGTTCGCGTTCGGCGTCGGCCACCAAGTCCACGATTCGAGCGAGCGTCGACTCACCGGCTTCGCTCGTCACTTCGATCTCGAGGTAGCCCGACTCGGCGATAGTTCCGGCGAAGACCTCGTCACCGGCGGCTCGGTCGACGGGAACGCTTTCGCCCGTGATCGGCGACTGGTCGACGGCGCTGGCCCCGGTCTGAACCACGCCGTCGGCCGGAATCTTCTCGCCCGGGCGAACGACGACGAGGTCACCCGGCTCGAGCGCCGACGCTGGAATCGTCGTCTCGGCCCCGTCCTCGGCTTTGATCGTCGCGGTATCCGGCGAGAGCTCCATGAGTTCCCGCAGAGAGTTTCGCGCCCGGTCCATCGAAAAGCGCTCGAGGAGTTCGGCGACGCTGAACAACACGGCCAACATCGCGCCCTCGAAGGGGTGGTGGGCGGCCACGCTCGCGAGAATCCCGACGCTCATCAGAAAGTCGATATCGAGGCTGTGTGCCCGCAGCGAGTAGTAGCCATTCCGGAGTATCGGCACCCCGGCAACCGCTGCCGCGATAATAAACAGGACGTGTGAGAGGGCGTACTCGCGACCGACCAGGGTAAACAACTGGGTGTTCGCGTCGGTGGCGACGAACGCCAGTACCATCCCGACGACCACCAGCGCGCCGCCTATCACGGTGCCGATAGCCCGTTGGGTGCGCCAGATCGGGTCCGCGGGCTCGAGCCCCGATTCATCTCCGGTACTCGAGAGCGTCCGCGCCTCGTAGCCAGCGCCCTCGATAGCCGAGACGATCCGTTCGTCGACCCGATCCCAGGCACCGTCCACCGAATCGCCGCCAGTAGCGTCACCGGCCGGGGCGTCGGTCGGTGCAACCGTGACCGTCACCCGCCCGGTCGCCGGCAGCGTTTCGATCGACTCGAGTGTGGGTTCCTCGAGTCCCTCGAGCGCCCCCTCGACCTTGCTGGCACAGGACGAACAGTCCATCCCAGGAACCGAAAACGCTCTCGTCCGTTCGGTGTCACCGCCGGCACCTTCGAGGCCGGTAACCGTGTAGCCGGTTTCCGTCACCCGTTCGCGCAAGGTCTCTGCGTCCGTTCGCGTCGGGTCGTACTCGATGTGTAACCGGCCCGATGCGACGGCCGGATCGATAGTGTAGATGCCGTCAACGCCCTCGAGACCACGTTCGATTTTCGTCGCACACGAGGAACAGTCCATCTCCGGAACGCGAAACTCGACCGTCGCGTCCCCGTCGCTCCGTCTCCTCTCAGTCATCAGTTTCGTCTAGCCTCGCGACCGGCATACGCCTTATTTGGCGCACGCCAACTAGTGGCTTCCCAAACCTGAACAGATTCGAGAAACCGATTACAGTCGTCCGGTTTCAGGCATCGGTCGACGTTTGGCAAGCCACTAAGGCTGGGGAAAGACGAAGTGGATCCGTCCCGAGTCACATTTCCGGCTCGACTCGAGCGCGGTCACCCGCCACGAGCGAGGACGCCATCGCGGCCTCCGCACGTCGCAGCCGATAGGAAAGCGTGGAGCGAGGAATGTCGAGTCGGGCCGCCAGTTCGTCTAATTCGATGGCGCGTGGCGTCTCGTAGTAGCCGTGTTCGACCGCCGCACGCACTGCATCGCGCTGTTCGGGAGGGATATCCGGTTCGACGCTCGCGCGCTCGAGCGACCGCTCGGGGTCGACATCGGCGAGTCGCAACATCTCGATACCGGTACACTCCCCGACTTCGGTCCCGAGCGCGTCGAAAAATTCTCGCACTGGTGCATCGTCGTCGAGGATGATACGCCAGCGATGCCGACGACCCTCGCGGTACGTTTCGAAGAGCAAGCCCGTCCCGAGATACTCGAGTGCCAGGTGCGGAACGGACGTACAGTCGTCGGTTCGATCCCAGTAGGTGTAGACCACGAGTTCCTCGTTCGAGCGGTCGAGCACCTGCGTCTCACAGGTCGCGCCACAGTCGTCGCGGACCAGACAGTCCGCAAAATAAGCGGGTTCCGCGTAGGCCGCCTCGAGCGCTTCGAGCGCCTCAGCCGAACCGGTTGCGTGGTCTACCCGCCACAGGCTGTCGGGGGTCACGTGATAGGACAGCGAGCGAATCCGCGTGCCTGCGTGTGCCTCGAGGACGTCGGCAACCGGATTCGTGCCGGGTTCGTACTCGAGGGCGAAGACGAACTCTCGCATTAGTATGCCGTACGTCGTCCAGCCAAAAAGGACTCTCGCTCGAGCGACACCAGTTCGCGAACGGTCACCGCCAAGGTCAAACGGTTCTTTCACGCTGGGGAAAACACTTACACCGCGGCGCAGTTGGTCGGACTATGCCCGCCGACCGACGAACACTCCTCGCATGCACCGGTGCCCTCCTTGCCGGGATGGCCGGCTGTCTCGAGAGTGATGATTCACCAGCAAACGGCGACGATACCGGCGCTGGCGGGGACGACAGTAATAGTGACACGAACGGGAATGGAAACGGCGACGTCAACGGCAACGACACCGATGGCTTCGGGGCGTACCCGACGCCGGTGTTTCCGGAACTCGAGTTCGTCACTGCTCCCGAACTCGACGAAGCGAAACTGGCCGAACAGATCCGAGGGAACGTCGCCTTCTCGATCGACCTGCTCGAGCAACTTCGGGCGGAATCACCCGAGCAAAACATCTTTTGTTCGCCGTACAGCGTTTCCGTGGCGCTGGCGATGACCTACGCCGGTGCCCGGGGGGAAACCGCGAACGAGATGGCGTCCGCGCTCCGGTACGAACTCGGGCAAGACGACCTGCACCCCGCCTTCGGCGCGCTCGAGGCCGAGTTTGCCCGCCGAAACGAGGACGGACAGGAAGTGGACGACCCGACCGGTGAAGACCACGACGGCCCCGCCTTCCAGCTATCGACGGCCAACACGACCTGGGGCCAGCAAGGTTACGGCTTCGACCAGGACTTCCTCGACCTGCTCGAGGCCTATTACGGGGCCGGGATGCAACTCGTAGATTTCGTCGGGTCACCGGAGGACGCTCGCCAGCAGATCAACGAGTGGGTCGAAGCCCAGACCGAAGACCGCATCGAAGACCTGCTCCCCGAAAACTCGATCAGGTCGACGACGCGACTCGTGTTGACCAACGCTATCTACTTCGTCGCGATGTGGAAGTATCCCTTCGACGAAAGCCAGACGTCGCCGGGGACGTTCACCGGCCTCGAGGGCCAGGAGACGACCGTCGACATGATGCACCAGTCGATCGAGGTCCCCTACGCCGAAATCGACGGCCACCAGCTCGTCGAACTTCCCTACGCGAACGACGACACCAGCATGGTCGTCATCGTTCCCGCGGCCGGCGAGTTCGCCTCCTTCGAGGACGCGTTCAGCGTCGACCGACTGGCAATCATGCTCGGGGAAACGACTACGCCGGAGGTCGAACTCACGATGCCAAAATTCGAACTCGAGTCGAAGTTCAGCCTTGTCGAGATCATGGAGAACCTGGGGATGGAGCGTGCGTTCGGCGGCGGCGCGGATTTCTCCGGAATGGTCGATGGTGATAGCAGTCTGTTCATCAGCGAAATCGTCCACCAGAGTTTCGTGGCCGTCGACGAACTGGGAACTGAAGCCGCCGCAGCGACGGCCGTCGTCATGGACGAAAGCGGTCCGATGGACCACGTCGAACTGACTGTCGACCGCCCGTTCCTGTTTTACATCCGCGATCGCCCGACGGAGACGGTGCTGTTCGCCGGCCGGGTCGTCGATGGGGAGACGTTACAGGCCGAGTAGTTACGACACCGATTCAGGTCCCGCTCGTTGAACGGTGGCTCGTTCGCGAAACCGCGCCGCATCGACCGGACTCGAGCCACGAGAATCAACGAGAACTAACGAGAAACGAACTCGTCCACGGATGGCCGAGCGTGCGTCTCGAGCGACAGCGAGAGGCGCACATTCACGGGGGAAGAGGCTGTTGACCAGCCACCCACCCCGAGCGACGCTCGCGAACTGGCGACCGACGTGGAGGACGCGGCACGTCCGGAACGGAGAGGAGTGCTTTTGGGCTCTTGGCGAGCGTCGCGAGCCAATGGTCAGCGAGCACGTGTGCTTGCCAGACAGGTTTTATCGAGGGACGCTGTGCTGTGCGGCGAAGCCGTCAGCGCAGCAGACCGCAAGATAAAAGGTGGGTTTTAGAACCCTTTTCCGAGCATCTCGCGAGCGATGATGTTCTTCTGAATCTCGGTCGTCCCCTCGTAGATCTGGGTGATCTTGGCGTCGCGATAGAACCGCTCGACGGGGAAGTCGTTGACGTAGCCAGCGCCGCCGTGGATCTGGACGGCCTCGTCGGCGACATCGACGGCGATGCGGGAGGCGTACTCCTTGGCCATCGAGGCGAGTTGGGTGATGTCCTCGCCCTGATCGACCTTCCAGGCAGCCTTGTACGTCAGGTTGCGGGCGGCCTCGGTCTTGGTCGCCATGTCGGCGAGTTTGTGCTGGATGGCCTGGAACTCGCTGATCGGCTTGCCGAACTGCTCGCGGTCCTGCGCGTACTCGAGTGCGGCCTCGGTGGCCCCTTTCGCGATACCGACGCCCTGAGCGGCGACGGCCGTACGAGTCTCGTCGAAGAACTGCATCTGCTGGAGGAACGCGGCGTCACGCGTCCCGACGAGGTTCTCCTCGGGCACGCGTACGTCGTCGAAGATGACTTCGGCGGTGTCCGACGCTCGGATGCCGAGTTTGCCCGTGATCTTCTCGGTGGAAACGCCGTCCCAGTCGGTCTCGACGATGAACTGGCTGAAGCCGTTGTAGCGACCCTCGGCGTCCGGGTTGGTTTTCGTGAGGACGACGAGGAAGTCGGCGACGGTGCCGTTGGTGATCCACATCTTGTTGCCGTTGAGGATCCACTCGTCGCCGTCTTTTTCGGCGTGGGTCGACACCGAGGAGACGTCAGAACCGGTGTCCGGTTCCGAAATTGCGGCACCCGAAATCGCCTCACCGAGGGCGACTGGCTCGAGGTACTGCTCTTTCTGTTCTTCGGTCCCGAAGTTCATGATCGCCTCACAGCCAAAGGAAGTGGCGACGATCGAGAGTGCGATACCGGGGTCGACCGCGAACAGCTCCTCGGTGATGATCGCGGTGTCGAGAATCGAGTAGCCAGCGCCACCGTACTCCATCGGGATGTATGGCCCGGTCAGCCCCATCTCGGCGGCCTTCTGGACGACCTCGTGTGGGTACTCCTCGGCGACGTCGTACTCGGTTGCGACGGGTTCGACCTCGTTTTCGGCGAAGCGTTTCACTTCTTCGCGGATCTGTTGTTGCTCGTCGGAGAGTGCAAAGTCCATACAGGGGTATTCTGTCCTGAACGATAAAGAACTTTGTAACCGGCAGTAAACTCGAGAAACGTTTGAAGCCGAAAAGAGGGAAACGTTGAAACCGGTGCCAGACGCATATGTGTCCATGGAGCTTGAGGATATCAACACCATCGCAGTTCTCGGCGCGGGGAACATGGGCCACGGCATCGCCGAAGTGGCGGCACTCGCCGGCTACGACGTGAACCTGCGCGACATCAACGAGGAGTTCGTCCAGAACGGCTACGACCAGATCGAGTGGTCGCTCGGCAAACTCGCCGAAAACGACCAGATAACCGAAGCGGAGGCCGACGCCACCCTCGAGCGTATCACGCCGCTGGTCGACGTCGAGGAAGCCGTCGGCGACGTCGACGTCGTCATCGAGGCTGTTCCCGAGAAGATGGAAATTAAACAGGACGTCTACGGTGAGGTCGAAACCTACGCCCCAGACCACACCATCTTCGCGACGAACACCTCGAGCCTGTCGATCACGGACCTTTCGGAGGTGACCGAGCGCCCCGAACAGTTCTGTGGAATGCACTTTTTCAACCCACCGATCCGGATGCCACTGGTGGAAGTCATTTCGGGCGAGCACACGAGCGAGGAGACGCTCGACGTGATCGAAGCCCTGGCCGACGACTTCGACAAATCACCCGTCCGCGTGCACAAAGACGCCCCCGGCTTCATCGTGAACCGGATTCTCGTCCCCCTGATGAACGAAGCCGCCTGGCTCGTCAGCGAGGACGAAGCCACCATCGCCGAGGTCGACTCGACCACGAAGTTCGACATGGGCATGCCGATGGGCGCGTTCGAACTGGGTGACCAGGTCGGTAACGACGTTAGTCTCCACGTCCTCGAGTATATGCACGAGGTGCTGGGTGATGCCTACGAGCCCGCACCGCTGCTCGCCGAAAAGGTCGAAAACGAAGAACTCGGGAAGAAGACGGGCAAAGGCTTCTACGACTACGACGATGGTCCCGGTGCAGACGTGCCGACCGATCAGCAGTCCGAACTGGTGAAGCGGCGACTGCTCGGCTCGATGGCAAACGAAATCGCGAAGCTGATCGGTGGCGACGTCGCCCCGCCAGAATCCATCGACGAAGCCGTCAAACTCGGTGCCGGTTTCCCCGACGGCCCCGTCAAGGTCGTCGACGAATTCGGCCTCGAGCCACTCCTCGAGGAACTCGAAGACGCCTACGAGGCAACCGGCCACGAACGCTACGCACCGGATGCATACCTCCAGGAGCGTTCCGACGTCGGCAGCTTCTACGACGCCGCGGAAGACGACGACGGGGTCGACTTCGAAACGATCCGCCTCGAGTATCCCGCCGAGTACGTCGGCCACATCGTTCTGGACCGCCCACACCGGATGAACACTATCAGTTCCGAACTGCTCGATGAACTCTCGACGGCCATCGACCTGCTCGAGGACGACGACGAGGTACGCGCGATTTTGCTCACCGGCGAAGGCGAGAAAGCCTTCTCCGCGGGCGCGGACGTCCAGAGCATGGCCGCCGGCGGTGCCGACCCGATCGGCGCGGTCGACCTCTCAGAGCAGGGCCAATCCACCTTCGGCAAACTCGAGCGCTGTGAGATGCCGGTCGTCGCCGGGATCGACGGCTACTGTCTCGGCGGCGGGATGGAACTGGCCACCTGCGCCGACATCCGTATCGCCTCCGAGCGTTCCAAACTCGGCCAACCGGAACTCAACCTCGGCCTGATTCCCGGCTGGGGCGGCACCCAGCGCCTCTCGAACATCGTCGGTGAAGGACGGGCCAAAGAGATCATCCTCACGGCCGACCGCTACGAGGCTGAAACGCTCGAGGAGTACGGCTTCGTCAACGACGTCGTCGACAACGACGAACTGCTCGAAGCCGCCCTCGAGATGACCGAAAAGCTCGCCGGCGGCCCACCCATCGCCCAGCGCTTTACCAAACGTGCCATGCTCGCCGGCCGCGACGACACCGAAGCCGGTCTCGAACTCGAGGCCGCCGCGTTCGGTCACCTGATGGCGACCGACGACCTGATGACGGGAATCACCGCCTTCATGAGCGGTGACGACCCCGAGTTCGAAGGCAAATAACGTCGAAATCGGGATCCAGGTTACCACGGACTCGTTTCGTTATTCATCCGACTGAAACCGTTTCGTCGTCTCGACCAGCGGATGCTTCGCGTAATCGACGACTTCGATATCCGCGATACTCTCCAGCCCTTCCTTTTTTGCCGTTTTCGCCATCCCGAGATCGATCGGGTGATCGATGACGATCACGTACGCGTCCATCTCATTGAGCTCGAGTCGGTCAGCTGCAAGCACCCGATGATGCCCATCGGCGAGCAACAACGTGCCCCCGTTGTCGATGACGACCAGCGGTTCCGCCAACCCGTGTTCGAGTTCGTAGCGTCGACCCTCCAGTTCGTCCGCGTAGACCCGACCCTGCGTCGGGGTCAGTTCGTCCAGTTGGATGTCGCGTCGTTCCTCCCGTAACTCAATTGAGTGGATGTTCTCGAGGGTTCGAATCAACTTCCCAACTTTTTCCGGAGTTGCACGCTCGATCTGACTCCTGATGACGTCCGCATTGGAAATAATGCCGACCAGATTTCCGGCATCGTCCACAACGGGCAGTTTCTGAATCCCAGATCGAAGAATAACGCGTGCGGCATCGGTCACTTTCATATCCGGGTGGGCAACGATCAGGTCCGTCGTCATCACTCGAAAAATCGGCGTCGAATCGTCGGCGAGTAGCAGATCTCGAGCAGTCACGAAGCCATCGACGCGTCGGCGTTCACAGACGGGAAAGCCGCTGTGATCTTCGCTTTCGGCGATTCGTACACTCACTTCTTCGACCGTATCGTCGGGTGACACCGTTGCCACGTCTCGAGTCATGTAATCTTTGACCCGGGGTTTGGTGTAGCCGTCTGCCTCCGTAGAACCGTGCATGAACGCATCTCTCGAGGGGAGCGGTGAAAAACACTCCGAGTAATAGCGATTCGTGGAAGGCCATCGATATTCGAACGATACAACAGTCCGATCGACCTATCCAGACACCATCACGATTCGTCCGTGCCAAACAGCACCTGACTCGTCTGGCTGTACAGCCCGACAGCTGTTCCAGGACGTGTCTCGATCGCTTCGAAAAACCGATCCGTAATCACCTCTTCGACGACGCTGAGAATCGACTCGAGTTCGGCCGCCGTTTCCGTCCCGCCCAGTACGCCAATCTCGAGTTGCGCGCCGGCCATATTCGCGTGTCCACCAGCACTCCCGATCTGGTCGTAGGCATCCCGAAGCACCTCTCCGAGATCGATATCGGAGCCGCGTGAACGAGCCGAAATGAACACCATCTCGTCGTCGAACCCGAATACGAGCGTCGTATCGATCCCCTCCATCGAGAGTAACTGATCGGCCGCCTGTGGCAACGCATCCCGGGTTGGAATCTCGCCAGCGCTAGCGACGAGTACAGAATCCCGTCGGGTACGGTTTTTAATCGCTCGAGCGACCGTATCCAGTATGTCGGGATCGACCGTCGGTTGTTCGATTCGTAACAATACGTCGAGATCGGCGTCCGGCCAGAGCGTCGCAGCCGCCTCGAAGTCCTCGGCTGAAACCTCCCTCGTAAAATCGTTGGTATCGACACGGATACCGTACAACAACGCTGTTGCCGTCGCTTGCGAGAGATCGATATCGAACCAGTCTATATACCCAGTCAACATGGTGCTGGTCGCTCCGATCCGTTCACGAAGGTCGTAAAACCCGGCCGCGACCGGCCCTCGAGGCGGGTGGTGATCGATGACGATGTCTATCGCCAGTTCCGCCGGCAACTGATCGTTGACACCCGGTCGGGAGTGATCGACGAGTGCGAACGCGCCGTACTCGAGCGGGTCATCGATATCGAGCGCGCGAAGATCGAGATCGAGCAAGTTGACCATCGCCCGATTTTCCTGATGGGAAATGTCTCCGTAGTAACAGGCCTCCGCATCGACGCCGACCGATTCAGCGAGTTCGGCGAGGGCAACCGCACTGGCGATAGCGTCAGGATCCGGATTGTCGTGTGCGACAACCGCGAGCGTCCCCTCAATGCTACTCAGTTTCTTCCGTAACGTGATTGCTCTGCGGGCCGCTGGCGTCGCCGAACGTTCGAGAATCCACTTCGCCAGCAGGTCGGTCGAATCGATAACCGTCGTCGTCGCTCGCTCGAGACCAGCCAGGTCCGCCGCCCGGGACGCAACCGTCTCGCGTTCGCCACCACCGCTGCTCGGCTCAGGTGCGTACCCGATAACAGTTGCATCTGGTGCAATGGTCGTGATCGTCTCGGCCATCTCACGATTGCGATCCAGTTCATCACCAGCGATGAAAACCACGTCAGGCTCCTCGAGTGACTCGAGGAGCGTCCGATCACACGGATCGACACAGCGGGCGGGCACGCTCTCTTCACGGAGCGTTTCTACGAGATCCGCATCGTCAGCGAGGACGAGTAACTCACCAGCCGTCGCCGCCAGTGCCGGCAGCCCCTCGACGACGCGCTGTCCAACGCCCCCACAGCCGAGGACCAGCCGGAAAACCATACGGCCGCTTCCGACTGGAGGCGCTAAAAGTTACCGGGTTTTCAGTACAGATCTCGAAGGAAATTCCGAAACGTCGTGCGTCGTGATCAGGTGACGAGCACTGCACTCGCCGCGTCGACTGCCACGTCAGCGACCGGGCCGAACGCAGGCAGCAAGACGACAGTCATCACGGCAGCGAACAGAATCGCTGCGTACAGTCCTGTCGGCGTCCCGCCGAAGTCTCGCTCGGCCGTGGGGTCGGCATCGTTGATCCAGACCGCTTTGACCAGTCGCGAGTAGTAATACAGCGACAGTGCGCTGTTGACCACGAGTGCCGCGGCGACGAGCAACAGCGCGCTGTTGGCCGACGCCGCCTCGAGCGCCCCCGTGAACAGGAAGTACTTGCTCCAGAAGCCGCCGAACGGCGGGATCCCTGCGAGGCTGAACATGAACACGGCCAGTGCCGCACAGGCAATCGGAGCGCGTGCAGCAAGTCCGTTGTAATCCTCGAAGGTACGACCGACGCCCCAGTACTCACCGAGACCAACGAACAGGAACGCACCCGTGTTCATGAAGCCGTAGACGAGCAGGTGCATCATCGCCGCACCGAGGACGAGTTCGCCGCCGTCGACGGTGAGCGCAGCCAGTCCGATCAGCGCATAGCCAGCGTGACCCACCGAGGAGTACGCAAGCATCCGCTTGACGTTCTGCTGGGTCGCGGCCGCAAAGTTCCCGACCGTCATCGTGACGATGGCGAGGATGATGAACGCAACCGTCCAGTCGAGCCCGATGACCGCAGTCGTCGTCTCGAGCGGGAACGCCGTCGTGAACACACGGAAGAGGATCACGAACCCGGCTGCTTTCGACGCCGAGGAGAGGAACGCCGCAATCGGTGCGGGCGCACCCTCGTAGGCTTCGGGTGCCCAGAAGTGGAACGGGACGCTCGCCGTCTTGAACGCGAAGCCACCGATCAACATCACGATACCGAGTCCGAGCAAGCCGCTGTAGGCGTCTGCCTCACCGGCCGCCAGCGTGTCTGCGATTGCCTCGAGTTGCAGGTGCCCGGTAGCACCGTAAACGAGGCTGATACCGTAGACGAAGATGGCCGAGGAGAGCGCACCGATCAAGAAGTACTTCAGCCCAGCCTCGACGCTGCCACGGTTGTCCTTGAGGATCGCGACGAGTGCGTACGATGGCAGGCTTGCAAGCTCGAGGGCGATGAAGATCGTGACGAGACTGTTTGCGGCAGCCATCGTCGACATCCCCGTCGCGGCGAGCAACAACAGCGAGTAGTACTCGGCCTGATAGGCGTGACCGGCCATGTAGTCGTAGCTGGCCACCGCCACCAGCGCTGTGACGACGGCGACGACGATCATGAAGAACAGCGCCATCTGATCGACGACCAACTGGCCGCCGAACAGATCGATTGCGCCGGTCCCAGTGACCGAATCACCGACGACGAACCAGAGGTCGTAACCTGCATCATGCCCGTCAGCCCCGGTTCCTGCCAGCGTAAACCAGACGGCAGTTACGAGTGAGGCCAGCGCACCAACGACGGCGATACCGGCCAGTACCGGTCGGTTCGTCGACCGCGGGTTGATGCTGTCGTAGGCGAACAACGCCAGGGCGGTAAGCGCCAACAGGAGTGGCGGTGCGAGCGCGGCCCACTCGGGGAGAGCGAACGCATCAGTCATCAGGCCTCACCTCCGAACTCGAGAATCGGGTCAACGGCATCTAGGATCATGTCGAAGATCAACTCGGGTGCGACACCCAGTGCGATGATGAGCCCCAGCAACACGAACATCGGCGCGATGTCGTGCAGTGGTGCTCGACCGACCTCGTAGTCAGTCTCGAGGCGGTAGGGGCCAAACAGCGTGCGCTGCATCGCAAACAGCAGGTAGCCGGCAACGATCACGATGCCGAACATCGCGAGCGCCGTGAACACCGGAGCGTACGACAGGACCTCAGAGCCGAAGGCCCCGAAGAAGATGAAGTACTCTGCGGCGAACCCGGACATAAGCGGCAGCCCCATGTAACCGAACGCACCGGCAATGAGGATGCCGACCGCAATGGGCATCTTATCGGCCATCCCGGACATGTCGGTGACCATCCGCGTGTGGGTCGCGTTGTAGATGACGCCGACGGCCATGAACATCAGCCCGGAGATGAGGCCGTGAGAGACCATCTGGAACGTCGCGCCACCGACACCGAAGTGCGTGTACGCGATCAGACCGAGGATGACGTATCCCATCGACGAGACCGACGAGTAAGCGACGATCCGTTTGAGGTCGGTCTGTGCCAGCGCCAACATCGCGCCGTAGATGACGCTGATGACGGCGATAGCCGCAATCGGAACCGCATAGGTTTCGACCTGGTCCGGGAACATCGTGAAATTGAACCGGAGCAGGGCGTAGGTACCCATCTTCAAGAGGACACCGGCCAGGAGTACCGACGCCGGTGTCGGTGCTTCAACGTGGGCGTCCGGCAGCCAGGTGTGGAATGGGACCACTGGAACCTTGACAGCGAAGCCGAGGAACATGGCGATGAACACCAGTGAGGCGACCGTACTCCCGGCGACACCCGCGAAGGCGTCCGGTCCGCCGTTGAGCATCGCCTGCGTGACCTCGGGCAGGCCGAACGACGATACGTCCAGGCTGAACACGAGCGCGATGAACGCCGCAAACATCACCAGCGAGGCGACGTTCGTGTAGATGAAGAACTTGATCGCGGCGTACTTGCGTCGCGGACCGCCCCAGACACCGATCAGCAGGTACATCGGGATGAGGACGGCCTCCCAGAAGATGAACCACATGAAGAAATCGAGCGCCACGAAGACACCGATCAGGTTCGCCTCGATGAACAACACGAGACCGTAAAACTGGGACTCGCGGACGTCGATCGGCGTCCACGAACTCATGATCGCGAGCGTGGTCAAAATCGTCGTCAGGACCACGAGCGGCAGGCTAATACCATCTAACCCCACGTACCACGAGATTTCGTAGGCGCCGAGTTCGATCCAGGTTGCCCGGTTCTCGAAGGCGAGTTCGCCACCTTCGAGTAAGGCGTTCCCGCTTCCGTCGAAGGCGGTGAACAGCCACAGTGAAAGCCCGGCCGGGATCAGACTGATCGCGAAGGCCAGCTTTCCGGCGATACGATTGGGCGCGAGGAACGTCAACAGCGCGCCCGCAAACGTGACAGCGAGGAGCGTCTCAATCATCATACGAACCACCCTCCGAGAACGCCGAGCACGACAAGTAAGACGATGAACCCGACGATAAGCAGTGCCGCGTAGTTCGTGACGACACCGGTTTGTAATCGCTTCATCCGTCCGCTACCGAACAGACTCACGCTCGAGACGCCGTTGACGACGCCGTCGATAACCGTCTGGTCGAACCGATCTGCGGCTCGAGCCAGCGGCAGCGTGAGGTTCTCGGCGAGCCAGACCTGGTACTCGTCCTGGTAGTAGTTGCTGCGCAGAACGGTCCGGGCGCTGCCGAGGTTTTCCGTGTGTGGTTCCGGCTCGGGCACGTTGTAAAGCACCATCGCAAAGACGGCACCACCAACGGCAAGGCCCAGGCCGAGACCGGCCGCGATCAGCAGGGTGATCGTCTCGGAACCGATGTATTCAGTGCCGAATGGGACGGTTTCGCCGTAGGCACTGTAAGTCAGGTCGGCGTAGCCACCGTACTGACCGTCGAGCCAGAACTCGAGGTACGTAATCTCGAGGCCGGTGAGTTTGTACACCGGCGCGAGGTTGGCGATACCGGCGACAAGCGCCAGTACACCCAGTGTGAGCAGCGGGAACTTGATGTTCCAGCTGACGGGGTGTGGGTCTCGCGCGGCGTCAGACCGGGGTTCGCCGTGGAAAGTCAAGAAGACCATCCGGAACGTGTAGAAGCCGGTGAAGAATACGGCGAGCAGTCCCATTGCGTACGCAGCCAGGAAGATCGGCTCGTTCAGGCCGACGATGATGGCGTCAAAGAGAATCTCGTCTTTCGACCAGAACCCAGAGAAGGGAACGATGCCCGCGAGTGCGAGTGCGCCCGCGAGGAACGTGTAATACACGACGGGTGCCTTGTCTTTGAGGCCACCCATCTTCCACATGTCCTGTTCGTGGTGCATGAGGACGATGACGGCACCGGCCCCGAGGAACAGGAGCGCCTTGAAGAAGGCGTGATTCATCAGGTGGAAGACGCCAGCGACGTAGCCGCCAACGCCCAGGCCGAGCATCATGTATCCGTACTGGCTGATCGTCGAGTACGCCAGCACCTGTTTGATGTCGTCTTTGACGACACCCATCGTGGCGGCGAACAGTGCGGTGAAGCCACCGACGAACGCAATGATCCCGAGAGCGGTCGGGCTCAGCGCGTAGTAGCCGAACATCCGGGCAACGAGGTAGACACCGGCAGCAACCATCGTCGCCGCGTGGATCAGCGCCGACACCGTAGTCGGACCTTCCATCGCATCGGGCAGCCACGTGTGGAGTGGGAACTGAGCGGACTTTCCGATCACACCACCCAGCACTAGCAGACCGGTGATGGTGACCCAGGTTTCGGCACCGAAGCCGAACAGCGTCTCGCCGTTGTCGATTGCCTCGCCAGCAGCGGCGACGAACGAGCCGTCGCCCTGGAAGGCGAGCGTCCCGAACGTTGCACCGATGGCGACGACACCGAGCAAGAAGAAGTAGTCACCGAAGCGGGTGACCAGGAACGCTTTCTTCGCTGCCGATGGCGCAGATTCTGTGCGGAACCAGAAGCCGATGAGCAGGTACGAACAGAGTCCGACCAGCTCGAAGAACATGAACGCCATCAGCAAGTTATCGGCGACGACGAACGCGAGCATGCTGAACGTAAAGAGCCCGAGTTCGGCGTAGTACCGGGGAAGCCCCGTTTCACCCTCGTCGTTCATGTAGCCGAGGCTGAAGACGTGAACGAGGAACGCAATCAGCGATACGATGACGAGCATCAGTGCCGAGAGCGGGTCGAGCAGCGTGCCGAACGTAAATTCGATCGTCGGAACACCGGTTTCGCTCACGGCATCGCCGGCAGCCCAGGTAAAGTACGTCTCCTGATGTTGGCCACCGGTCGCGACAGCCGCCATGACGTACAGCGACAGGAGCAAGGAACCCGCGGTGGCGACGATACCCGCAAGCGCTCCCTTTTTCGGCATATAGTTCCCAAAGAGCAAGGCGACGACGAACGCCGCAAGCGGGAGCAGTACAATCGCCGGCGCTAATTCGAATGCAGTTTCCATAGTGTTACCACCTCATCTCCGACGGAACAGTCACGTCCACGTCACGGAAGTTACGGTACAGCACCAGGATGATCCCGAGTCCGACGGCGACTTCCGCCGCAGCGAGCGCCATCGTGAACAGCGCGAACACCTGTCCGGTGAGGTTACCGTGATAGAACGCGAACGCGATCAGGTTGATGTTGGCCGCGTTCAGCATCAACTCGACGGACATCAGGAACATCAGTGCGTTCCGACGCGTCAAGACCCCGAAGAGTCCGATACAGAACAGGGCCAGGGACAACAACACGTAGTACTCGATGCCGACCGTCACTGGTCGACACCTCCGTCAGCCGCTGCCGTTCCGCTCGAGTCAGCGTCCGTCGGCGTCGTCGAGAGCGCCGTAACTGGCTCGCCTGCATCTTCACGTTTGGCGAGCACGAGTGACGCGTCGAGTGCGGCGTCGAGAACGACGGCGATGAGCAGGAACGAAACCAGGAACGGCTCGGTGTCACCGATGTTCATCGCTCCCGACTGCAACGCCGTCATATCGAACATGGCGTAGCCTATCTCGGAGGTGATCGAAATCCCCTCTGGATAGCCAGTCATCGTGCCGAACCCGGTGTTCAGCGTAATCACGCCCATCAGTGCAAACAGTACCACGGCGAGAACGCCCGGTACCAACGTCTTTCCGAGTCGGAGCTTTGGACCTGTCGTCATGCCCGCGGCACCTCCTCGTCCGGTTCCTCCGTTTGCGTGAGCATGACGGCGAACGTGATGAGGATGAGAACCCCGCCTACGTAGACGAGAATCTGCATCATTGCGACGAACTCCGCCGCTAGCATCACATAAAACACCGCCACGCTCGTCAGCGACACGCCCAGCAGGAGCGCGGAGTGCCACGGATCCTGCAAGAGCACGACGCCGACCGCACTGCCCAGCGTAACGAAGGCGAACAGCGCGAACGCGATCAGCTCGTATGTCATTGGTGTTATCTGGTTGGGTATGCCCTTTGTAGATTTCGAGATGGGCTGGTCTCGTTACTGATAGTCGACCTCGCCGTCTCCTTCACCGATCCACGCCCCGCGATCCGGTTCGCGGGACTCGAGTGGATCGATGTCTTTGTACCACGGTACCGACATCAACTGCTCTTTGTTGTAGACGAGATCGTGTTTCGTATCGCCCGTAAACTCGAAGTTCTGGGTGAGCAAGATGGCGTCGACGGGACAGACCTCCTCACACAGTCGGCAGTAGATACACTGGCCGATGTGGAGGTTGTACTGTTCGCCGTTTCGCTGGTCGTCCGTCACGATCTGAATCGTGTCGTTCGGACAGACGTTCTCACACTGGCGACACCAGATACAACGTTCCTGGCTGAACTTGTGGACGCCACGGAACCGCGGGGAAACGTCAGGTGTTTCCTCCGGATACTGCACCGTGAACTTGTTGCCGTCCAGTGCGTGTTTCATCGTTACCGCCATCGATTTGAGTAGTCCAATCATGCGAAGATCACCATGCTAAGTGCGAGGTCAGCCTCGAGCAAGCCCACGATAATCGCCGTGAGCACGAGGTTGGCGAAAGCAAGCACGAGCATGCCTTTCCAGCCAATCTCGATAAGTTGGTCAATTCTGACACGCGGTAGCGCCGAGCGCAGCCACTGGGTGAACAAGAAGACCGCCCAGATCTTCACGATAAACCAGACGATTCCCAATTCGGCGGGGCCGGGTCCAGCAGGGCCACCGAGGAAGATCGTCGCGATAATAGCGCCACCCAGGAAGATGTGCAGAAACTCCCCGAGGTAGATCAAGACGAAGTAGACGCTCGAGTACTCCGTCTGGTATCCGGCGACAATCTCAGTCGGCGCCTCAGGGATGTCGAACGGGTTACGACCGATCTCGGCCATGTTCGCCGCGACGAACAGGACGAACGCGAACGGATTGACGAACGCATACCACATCGGGATGTCGAGTCCACCAACCGTGATGAGCGTCTCGGCCTGTGCGGCAGCGATCTCGCTCATCTGTAAGGTACCCGCGAAGATAACGACGGACATCCCCGTGACGACGAGCGGAATCTCGTACGCGACGTTCTGGGCGACAGCGCGAAGCCCCCCGATCATCGAGTACTTGTTTGCCGAGGAGTAACCGGCCATGACCAGTCCGACGCTCGCGATGCCAGCGACCGCAAACACGTACGCAAGCCCGACCTCGGGATCAGCGAGGTGGATGCCGGACCCCATTGGAATAACCGCGAAGCCGAGCATTGCAGACCCAGCGACGACGATCGGTGCGAGGTCGTATGCTGGGCGGTCCGCGTTTTCCGGTATGATTAGCTCTTTGGCGAGCAAACGCACCGCGTCAGCGACGATAATCAACAGGCCGAAGGGACCAACACGGTTGACCGCGTATCGGTCGGTGAACGCCGCCGTAATCTTTCGTTTCGCCCACGGTCCGGCAACGCCGGTCATCGCGAGCATCAGGTTACCGACGATAAACGCCGCGATAAACGTCGCGAGCAGTTCGCCGGCCATCCCGAACTCGCCGAGTCCGGTCAGGTCACCGATCCGTTCGGGCAGCAAGATCGTATCTTGCAACGGAGTCTTGCTCCCGCCGATCATCGATCCACCTCACCAAGTACGATGTCCAGGCTCCCGAGGGAAGCGATCAGGTCAGGGATGTATTCACCTTCGGTCATTTCTCCGAGCGTCGAGAGGTTGTGGAAACACGGACTGCGAATCTTGAAGCGACCGGGCTTGTCGGTGCCATCCGAACGGAGGTAGATTCCGAGTTCGCCTTTCGCCGCTTCGACGGCGCGGTACGTCTCGGTGTCCGCTTCCGGTTTGAGCGTTCGGGGAACGTTGCTCTGAATCTCCCGGTCGTCTTCCGGCCAGTCCTCGAGCAAGTCGATACACTGCTCGATGATTTTGGCACTCTCTTCGACCTCGCCCATGCGTACGAGCACGCGCGAGTAGTTGTCCATGCCGTCCTCGGTGATGACGTCCCACTCGAGGTTCTCGTAGTAGCCGTAGGGGTCGTCACGGCGGAGGTCCATATCGATACCCGAACCGCGGGCCGTCGGCCCGGTCGCCCCGTAAGATTTGGCAACTTCGGGCTCGAGAATGCCGGTGTCGACACACCGGATCTGGAAGATTTCGTTCGTGACGATCAGGTCCTCGTACTCCGAGACCTTGTGTGGAAGGTCATCGAGGAAGTCACGCGTTTTCTCGAAGAACTCCTCTCGGGGCTCTGGGAGATCCCAGGCGACGCCGCCGAGTCGGAAGTAGTTGAACATCAGGCGCTGACCAGTGAGGTCCTCCAGAATGTCCTGAACGACCTCGCGGTCGCGGAACGCATACTGGAAGACGGCAGTGAAATCGCCGAAAACGTCCAGTGCGAACGTCCCGAGCGCCAGCATGTGGGCAGCGATCCGACACAGTTCTGCGCCCAGCGTTCGAATGACCTGCGCGTATTCGGGGACTTCGATGTCCGCAAGGTCCTCGACCGCACGCGCGTAGGCCCACTCGTTGAGCAGGCCAGCCGAGACGTAGTCCCAGCGGTCCGGGTAGGGCATGATCTGATGACGGTAGGTGCCCTGCTCGCACATCTGTTCCTCACAGCGGTGGAGGTAACCGATGTCCGGGTCGACGTCGACGACAGTTTCACCGTCAAGTACGGCCTTCACGTGCAACACGCCGTGAGTGGCCGGATGGTGCGGGCCGATGTTGAGGAACATCGTATCCGTCTCGGTATCCTTATGGTCGGCCTGTAGTGGGTTGGCGTGTTCGGCCAGGGTGACAACCTGGGGTTTCTCCTGATTGTAATCCTGCGAGAGCGGATGTCCTTGCCACGTCTCTGGCAGCAGAATCCGCCGCGGGTCGGGATGGCCTTCGTAGTCGATTCCGACCAGATCGAAGTTCTCGCGTTCGGCCCAGTCAGCCGACCGGAACACCGGTTCGGCAGTCTGGCTGACCGGGTTATCGGTCGACGTTGGCACGACGACACTCACTTCCTGTGTTGGGTCGTCGTACTGTTTCAGGTGATAAATCGACTCGTACCGGTCGTCGTACTGTTGTGCCGTGACACACGAGAGGTGGTCGAAACCTGCCTCGTCGCGAAGATCGAACAGCACGTCCTGAACGTCGTCGGGTCGAATAACGAACCCGGGCGCGTTTTTGTGGTCATCGCGCTCGAGGGCTCGGTCACCGACGAGTGCTTCGAGTCTGTCCTCGAAACTCATCTCGGCGATGTCAGCGTCAGTGTCGAGATGCGGTTCCGTGCTCATGGTGAATCAGCCCAGTTGTATCGCATGACGAGGTCCTCCTCGTCGATCTGATCGGCGAGTTTCTGCACCAGTTCGTCCTGTGGCAGGTCGCCAAACTGCTCGAGTTCGTACGGTTTGACGACCACCGGGGAAGATTCGCCGTTAGCGACTCGCTCCTGGAGTTTGGCAACGCCGTAGATGAGCGCCTCTGGACGCGGTGGACAACCTGGAACGTGGATATCCACCGGAATGATCTCCTCAGCACCTTTGACGACGTTGTAGCCTTCCTGGAACGGGCCACCGGAGATCGTACACGACCCCATGCCGATGACGAACTTGGGTTCGGGCATCTGGTCGTAAACGCGTTTCATTCGCGGCCCGAACTTCGAGACGATGGTTCCGGGCACGATGATGACGTCTGCCTGTCGCGGTGACGCCCGTGGCACACCGGCACCGAACCGGTCCAGGTCGTGTTTGATCGCGTAGGTGTGGATCATTTCGATGCTGCAGCAGGCGATCCCGAACTGCAACATGAACATCGACGACCCCCGGACCCAGTTCATGAACTGGTCGAACTTGGTGAGGATGAAGGGGGACGAGCCGAACGCCTCACGAAGCTTCGAGTTCATCCGGGCGTCGACGCCGGGCCCCATCCGGTCCTCCTGGGTGTCCGTCGAGGGGGCGGTACTGTCGTATATCTGTTGGGTTGGTTCGTTACTCATGGTCGATTACCCTCTGTGCCGACCTGCTGGGGCGATTTGGCCCACTGTACTGCGCCATTGCGCCAGGCCCACGCGAGTCCGACGACGAGGATGGCGACGAACAGTAGCATCGGACCGAGCGCGTAGAACAGTCCGTACTCTGCCAGCGCATCGGTGTAGATGACCGCCCACGGGAACAGCAAGACGGTCTCGATGTCGAAGACGAGGAAAAGCAGCGCAACCATGTAATACTGAATATTAAATCGGATGCGCGTCCCGCCCGTCGGCACCTCACCACTCTCATAGGTGGCACGTTTGCTCGTTTCGGGTACACTCGGTCGTAGGAGATACGACACCGCCATCATGGCGAGCGGAATCAGTAAACCCACGAGCGCCAGTGCCCCGATGGCTATCCAATCATTCATCTCCGTAACGTTCGGCCGTTGGAAACGCACCCATATAAGGGTTGATTGTTTGTTTTTCGGCCGATTTCGACCGACTCGAGTAATCTCTCTCGAGATTGGGTCAACAGATTACTCGTATCGCGATGTCGAAGCCGACGTTTCCGCCCCTGAGGCGGCTGGTAAGGTAAACGCTACCGTCGTTCCCGAACGTGGCGAGGACTCGAGGTCGATCGTCCCGTCGTGGGTTTCGACGATGCGTTTACAGATAGCGAGCCCCATGCCCGACCCAGTTGCCCCTCGATCGGATTTCCCGCGGTTGGTATCGTTCGATTCACTCGAGTCGAGAGAATCGTTCGCGGTATCGCGGGGCTCCAGACCTCGAGTGAACAAATCGAATACCCGTTGCTGGTCCGCCGGGTCGATCCCGGGGCCATTGTCACGAACTCGAAACAGCCATTCATCTCCCTGCGGGGCCGCCGATATTTCGATTTCGGGGTGTTGGGGATGGCCGTACTTTAGCGCGTTATCGAGCAGGTTCTGGAACAACCGGCGAAGCAGGTGGTCGACGCCGGAAACCGTTGGAAGGTCGCCGACGGTGACGGTCGCATTTCTGTCCTCGAGTTCGAACCGGAGCCCATCGAGCACGCTATTGACGGCTGTGGTACAGTCAACGGGTTCGAGCGTCACGTCGCTGGCTCCGATCTTCGAGTACTGTAACAAATCGTCGATCATCACTTGCAGTCGGTCGGTATTTCTCAGCGCGACCGACAGCAGTTCCCGGTCTTCGACGTCGAGGGATGGTCCGACCCGCTGTTCGATCAACCCAAGATACTGTTCAGTCGTTCGGAGGGGTTGTCGCAGGTCGTGTGAGATCACGCCCGTGAACGCCTCGAGTTCCTGTTGGCGACGATGAATTTCTGTGACATCTCGACAGACCAGTACCCAGCCCACGTGCGTTCCCCGACGCTCGAGAGGCTGGGCACGGGCATCGTAAACGACGGAACCCTCAGCCGCAGTAGTCGTCTCGAAAGTCGTTTCGACACTTTCGGACGTCGATAGCTCGAGGCCGGGCAGCAACGAGCCGAGTGACCGCTCGAGGAGCGACGTCCCGTCGTTTCCGAGTGCTTCAGTCGCCGTCCCGTTGGCGTGGACGACACGGCGCAACGCATCGAGTACCAACACGGCATCGGGTGACTGTTCGATAACGATCCGGTCTGCAATCGGCTGTAAGTCGAGCAATCGGTATCGATGCATCGCGACCCCGATTGCCACCGACGAGATGGCAGTCGAGGCGGGAACGTAGTTGACGCTGTCGACGGTAAAGGGCGGAACGTTTGCCGACGTCAGCAAGCTCACCGTAATCGGCGTGACAATCGCGAGGGCGAGCAGTCCACCCTGGGGCAGATACGCCCGCCCGCGACGAACGGCTTCCGAGACGATAACCGCGAGCGTCAGGACGGCCATCAAGGACGCGTACGTGAAACTCAGTGCAACGTGGGCCGGGCCAGTCGTTGCCCGCATGACGAGCAGTCCGTCGACTTCGAGGATACGCGTGTCGACGATGACGACGTCGTGAGGGTTCGTGAACAACAATACCCAGAAGACGACCGGGACGACGAACAACCCGGCGAGAACGTCTCGACGAACCCACTGAACCCGGTCGGTGTACGCGAGAACGAACAGTAACAACAACGGCCCAACCGAGGAACTCCCGAGATAGAGGAGTCGGTAGGTGTGAAACTGTATCGTCGGATCCGTGCTGAGTAGCTTGACTGCCGAAAAGCCGGTCCAGATCGCAATAGCCACGTTCATGGCCGCGAAAATCAACAGGGTCGGCCGCTGACTGTGTCGGTGGCGTATCGAAAGCGCATACCAGGCAAAGATCAGCGAGAGCGCCATCGCAAACAGCATCGGATACGCGTATATCGTATGCTGCCAGGCCATTGGCTACACGTCTCACTGAATCAGTATACCCTTTTGGGGGTACGATGGCTGCTCGTTGGTGAACAGCCATCTGCGAAAGTCAGTTCCCGCTCTCCTCTCGAGTCTCCCGGAACCGGTCGACACCCTCGTCGTGGAGCCGTCTCGAGACCGCTCCAACGTCTTCCTCGAGCGCATCGTGGTAGGCGACGAGTCGATCGCGAACAGGTTCGTGCTTCCTCGCGAGAATCTGGGCTGCCGAAAGTGCCGCGTTGAAGGATTTGCCCGCATCGACGGCGGTCATCGGTGCGCCCGTGGGCATGCCGATGACGCTGTCGACCGATTTTTCCTGTACGGGAACCCCGATCACCGGTAGTGGATACGCGATAGAGGCCGTCATATTCGGCAAGTCGGCTGACTTCCCACCAGCTCCTGCGATGATAACCTCGAGACCACGGTCTTCGGCTGTCTCGGCGTAGGCGCTCATCAGGTGTGGCGTGCGATGAGCGGAGGTCACGTAGGTTTCGAACGTAAACCGTTCGTCGGGTGGGTTCTCGAAGTCTGTCTGCTCGCCGAAGCCGAGTTCGTCGACCAGTGCGTCGTAGGCACCGCGTCGACGGCCGCCGGTGAGCATCACCTCGAGGTCCGAGTCACTCCCCATGACGATGCCGATATCGGGCGTTTCCTCGGTGGACCGGTCCTGGTTCGCTTCGTCGTGCAATCGATCGATCAGGGTGGAGACGCTATCTGTCATGTGTGTCCTGTCGTTACTGCTGGTTGTTCTCGGCACCATCGCTCTTCTCACGGAAGGTCACGGCGTCGCGCAACGACCGGGCCTTCGCGAGGAGCACCGCTCTGTCGGCAGTCTCGTCACCAGCGGCGGCCGTCAGCGTGACGTGTCCCATCTTTCGGATGGGTCGGGCCTCGCGTTTGCCGTACCAGTGGAGGTGTGCACGCGGCGTCTCGAGGATCCGTTCGACGTTTCGCAGCTGTGCCTCGCGAGGTTCCTCGACGTCAGCGAGTAGATTCGTCGAGACGGTGCTGGCACGCAGCTCCGTCGAACCGAGTGGCCACCCGAGGACGGCTCTGGCGTGTTGTTCGAACTGTGAGGTCTGGGCCCCCTCGATAGTCCAGTGGCCCGAGTTGTGGGGTCGCGGTGCGATTTCGTTGAGCAACACGTCACCGTCGACCGTCTCGAACAGTTCGATGCCGTAGACGCCCCGCCCATCCATTACTTCGAGCACGTCCTGGGCGACGGCGTTCGCTCGTTCGAGGACGGCGTCACTCGAACGGGCGGGCACCACGGTCTCTCGAAGGATTTCTGCCTCGTGAATGTTCTCCCCGACGGGGAACGTCGCGGTTTCACCGTAGCCTTCGACCGCGATGACCGAGATCTCGCGCGTGAAATCGACGAACGATTCGACCATGGCTGGCCCTGCAACGGCCTCGAGAGCAGCTTCTGCCTCGCCTTTCGACTCGACTGGGACGTTGCCGCGGCCGTCGTACCCACCGGTGCGGGCTTTGAGCATGACTGGCGCACCATACTCGTCGATAGCGTCGTGGACGTCCGTGACGGAGTCGACCCCGCGGAACGGTGGAACCGGTACGCCGGCGTCCTCGAGTGCGCGCTTTTGGACGAGCTTGTCGTGGATGGTCCGTAAGGTCGCGGGATCGGGGTGAACCGGCACACCCGTGTCCTCGCGGACGCGCTCGAGGACGTCCTGGTCGGCGAGTTCGATTTCGAACGTTAACACGTCTGCGCGTTCGGCGAGTTCACGGATTTTGTCTTCGTCGCCGAATCCGCCGACGAGTTGGTCTCGGCTAACGCCGGCAGCGGGACAATCCGGTGTCGGATCGAGGACGATGACGTCCGCGCCGAGTGGTGATGCCGCCTCAGCGAGCATCCGACCGAGTTGGCCCCCACCGACCACACCGATGGTCGGTCCCGGAGATGAAAGCGTCGTCATGCGCGGCGATTGTCGGGGACCTCGCTTAAGGATTTGTATACGGACCCTCGAGTGTATCGGCTACGTCGGTACCCATACTGGCTGCCCTAAGTGGTTCGTCACGCCTGAGTATGTAAGCCGACCCGATAGCGGTTGTCGGGTTCGGTTTACAGATCAACGCTCGACGGAGTACTAAGTCGTGAAAGGCGCTCGCCAGCACGAGGTTGCGAGAAACTTCACACAAGGGGTCCAAGAGTATCAGGAACGGCGGTCGTACACTTGCACCGCCCGGTCGTGTCGTGAGGAGAGTCCGTGTGGATTCCGACGCGTGCTACGGTCGGCATAGCGTGAACGGAGGCCATCGAGTAACCCTCGGGCAGAGCCTTTGAGCACGCTGACACCGTTGCCGAGCCAGCCGGTTGGCGTTCCCTCACCCGAAAGAATGCCTCGAGCGCCACTCGCACCGTCGGCAAGTGCGCGACAGACGAGTCGGCCGACGACCGACGGCCAGAGGCCGTAGTTTTTCACGAGACGGTACGACCGCGAACGATACCGGTCGCCCCATGCAGCGTCGGGCCTGCCGCCGTCGGTACCGACTTCGTTTCGAACGGCCATCTCGTCGCTCCAGGTGACGTCGAAACCCAGGCCGGCGACCCGATGGGCACACTCGACGCCGTCAGCGGTTTGTGGGTACTCGTCGAAACCATCGAGTGCCTCCAGAACCGTTCGATCAATGACGACGTTTTCGGGGGCAAACGGCGTCACTGTGCGTCGGCGTATCGTCCGTTGTTCCGGCGGCTGGCTCGAATCACGCCGTGGTTCCTCAGCCACTCGTTGACCACGGATTGGCCCAGTCACGACGTCTGCTCCATGGTCTATCGTGCCACAGATCGCATCGTACCAGCCCGATTCGACTGCGTAGGCATCACCGAGGAACGCAACGGCATCACCCGTCGCCTGCTCGATGCCGGCGTTCCGGGAGACGTTCGGCGTCCGTTCGGATATTTCGACGAGCACGTCGACGTCGTCACGGTCCCGGACCGCACCGGACGTGCCATCAGAAGACGGCCCGTTCACGACGATCAGTTCACTCGAGGTGGGGAGTTCCCGATGAAGGGCGTCGAGACACGAAAGCAACTGCTCTCGGCCGTTCAACGTCGAAACGACTACCGAGAGCGACGAACTCATGTTGACGGATAAATTCGTCCGAGAGTAAAAATAGGCTGGGTTTTGCCGCAAAATACGATTATTCGCTGATACGTCGGGGTGTCAAACCCTGACGTTCCAGTAGGAGACAGACATGAGGTGGTCAGTTAACGGCAGTCGACCCACTGCCGAATCGAGGGCTCGAATGGGGGATGCGAGAACGTTCGGAATCGCTCTGTAGAGACCGTACGGTACGAGGAAATCGTGTTCGGCGTCGACCAGTTCGAGGCCGTTTTTCGCGAGCAACACACTCACTTCCTTCGTCGAATACAGACGCGACCCCATCGGTAGCGCCCAGTTGTAGACGCTGCGGGAACTGAACCGGTTGAACGTATCGAACACGATCTGTTCGCGTGCAACGCGTTTCATCTCACTCAGGAACGCTGCCGGATCGTCGGCAAGGTGGAAAAAACGCATGGCGACGACCGTATCGAAGTGGTCGTCCGGAAACGGCAGCCGTCCCGCGTCCCCGCGAAGGAACTCGAGCGAATCGTCGACACCGCTCGCGTGCGCTTTCTTGCGTCCCTGCTGTAACATTGCTGCTGAAATATCGAGTCCAACGACGTTCGCGCCCTGCTCGGCGAGCATGACGGTAAATCGCCCGGTACCACAGGCAATTTCGAGTACGTCCCGGCCCTCGAGCGGTCCAAGCGCGTCGAGAACGGCGGTTTTCTCCCGCCGGTCGATAAGCTGACCGCCCCGAGAGAACCGCTTATCGTCGTACTCCTCGGCGATGTCGTCGGCCTGGTACCACTCCTGTCCTTTCACACTGATGGAATCTACTTTCCCCGGAGGATAAAACGATACTGGACTCGGGTCGAGGGAACACGTTTTATTTCCTGCTAACGTATGACACAGTATGCCGACCTGCACCTACTGCGAGCGCTCGCTCGAGGCCGCCGACCTCGTTCGCCACGAATCGGGGGATTTGCTACGCGTCCACTGTCCGGACTGTCACGGTGTGATCGGCACGTACCGTGAACCGGGACGGTTCTGATGGGATCGTTGTCCTCACGTGCCGTCAAACGCCCGCAACGAGGTCGGGAATTGACGGTACACTAGTGCGAAATTCCCTTTGAACGCATTTTGCGTCGACCCCAGAGAAATATGGTCATATTGGGTCGCCGCGGACGAAAAGTCCCTTCTCGTCGGTCTCTCGATTCTGGGCGTACGAATCGTGATACTCCATCAGTTGGATGAGTGCACCAGTGGGATTGCGAGGCGAAATAAATGCCTCCGCCCAGTCGTTCCTGTCGTCGTAATCGATAACCCGGTATCCCGCGGTCTCGATCACGTCTACCGCCGTATCGATGTCCGCCACTTCGAGCGTCACGTGGTGCAGTCCGGGGCCGTGTCGCTCGAGGTAGGCCGTGAGAAACGAGTCGGTACCCTCGAGCGGAGCAATGAGTTCGAATCGGGACGCATCGCCGAGTCGGTACGTCGCCCAGGTGAAGGTGTCGTCGGTGACCTCTTCGTGAACCTTCTTCGCACCAAGGGCAAAGAGCAGTCCCTCGGCGTCGGGAATCGACTCGACAGCGATGCCGACGTGGTCGAGACGCATGCGTGGTGGCTCGGGCATAGACGGTAAAACGGCCACCAATGTGGTAATTGTTGGCATCCGAACGGCGAGCGAATTCCTCCAGAGATGAGCTGTCGTGGAGACATATAGCGATTCGTGGAAGTCCTGGGACACTCGAGTGGAGACGATACCGCTCGAGTGTCTCGATTAGTTCCACGAATTACTATTACATACAATGAGACCGTTGGCCATGCTATGACGGACGTCGAGGACTCACTCCGGGCACGTATCGAAGACGACGCCTACTGCCAGACGCTGGGTATCGAACTCGTCCAGGCCGAGGCCGGCCGTGCTCGAACACGGTTGTCCATTACTGACGACCTGGTGAACTTCCACGGGACCCCACATGGCGGCGCGATTTACTCCGTCGCTGACGCCGCGTTCGCCGCCGCTTCAAATGCGGCCGGCGAGACCGCGTTCGCTCTCGAGACGAACATCTCCTACCTCGAGGCGGTCGACGTCGGAACGACGGTGACGGCGACGGCGACCGAGACGCACGTCGGCGGTCGAACGGCCGAGTACGAGGTTGTCGTCACCGACGGCGAGGACCGAATAGCGACGTTCAGAGGGCGCGTGTATCGTCCCGGCGCGTGAAACGCCGTTTGAGACCGGCTATCGGCCTCGTGCGTCGAAGTGGGCTATTGCCCTCAGCGTAGGGCCTCGGCTACTCGAGTGGACAACGGCGTTATCGCTCGAGGTCGGAACGGGGCTGCTCGACGAAGGGTGTGCGATGGTCCTCAAATCTCGGCCTCGAGAAACCGGTATTTGCCTCGGCTGGCTGTAAACACTGACTGCAGACGTCCACAAAAACGCCACCGAACCGCTGAACTGGCGATTCTCAGCGATGGTCGAACACGCGCCGTACCTTGCCCACTTCGGTTCGTTCGATGTCGCCGTAGGGAACGACGTCTATTTTATCCACGCTGATACCGAGTACGTCGTCGAGTCGGTTTTGAATCCGCTCACGTAGTTCCGCAGGGTCGCCCTCGAACTCCTCGTGGTGCTCGACGGTGATCTCCATCGTGTCGAGTTGATCCTCCCGATACAGATCGATACGATAGTGGGGCGCGACGGCCTCGAACTCGAGCATGACCTCCTCAATGGAACTCGCGTACACGTTGATCCCACGGACGATGAGCAAGTCGTCGACGCGCCCGCGAACGTTATCCATCCGCACCATCGTCCGTCCGCATTCACACTCGTCATAGTACAGTCGCGTGATATCACCGGTCCGATAGCGCAAGACTGGGAGCGCTTCTTTCGACAACGTCGTCAAAACGAGTTCGCCGCGTTCGCCCTCCTCGAGCGGTTCCCCCGTATCCGGGTCGACGATTTCCGGATAGAAGTGGTCCTCCCAGATGTGCAGTCCGTCCTGGGCGTGTGCGCACTCGACGGAGACCCCCGGGCCGACGATCTCTGAGAGACCGTAGATATCGATGGCGGTGACGTCGAGTTGCTCTTCAATCTCATCGCGCATGGGGTCGGTGAACGGTTCAGCCCCGATAACGACCGTCGAAAGCGGGAGATCACGGATGTCAACCCCGCGCTCGGCCGCTCGCTCCGCCAGGTACAGACAGTACGACGGCGTACAGCCGAGTGCGTCACTCCCCAGGTCCTCGAGCATCTCGATCTGTTTGGCCGTATCGCCACCACCGGTCGGAACGACCGTCGCACCGAGTTCTTCGATACCATCGTGGAAACCGAGACCGCCGGTGAACAGCCCGTAGCCGTAGGCGTTCTGAAACGTCTGGCCGGGGTCGACGCCCGCCGCATACAGCGATCGAGCCATCGCCTCGTACCAGACCTCGAGGTCGGATTGCGTGTAGGAAACGATCTTTGGCTTACCGGTCGTTCCCGAAGAGGCGTGGATCCGGCGGATCTCCTCGTCGGGAACGGCGAACAGCCCGTCGGGATACTCGTCTCGGAACACCTCTTTCGTCGTGAACGGCAACCTCGAGATATCGTCGATCGAATCGATGTCCGCGGGAGAGACACCTTGCGCGTCGAGCTGGTCGCGATAATAGTCGACGTTCTCGTACGCCTGTTTGACGATTTTTCGAAGGCGTTCGCTTTGCAGCTGTCTGAGGTCATCCCGATCGGCCGTCTCGATATCGTTGTAGGTCATCCCCACGTTATGCACTAACACGCCACATAAAAATCATATCGGTTGATGATGTGGGATTCGACTCTTTTGCTCACGTGCCATAGTAGTCAGTGAAACGATTGACACACCTCTCGCGACGCTGTATTGCGAGAGGGTGTGCAATGACGTTTACTGGCTACTGTGGTCTCTCGCTCGAGCCAGAACCTCCCACCCAGCATGACCGTTTGGCGGGGAAGTATTTTCATACCGGTACGCGTATGCCACGTCGTGTCATTGCGTACCGACCCCCTGCGTCGACGCTGGCTCGTCTGGACGGTGCTGGCAATCGTCTTCTTGCTCGTGAACCTCTACCGGCTGTCGTCGGCCGTTCTCGCAGATCGATTGATGGCCGGCTTCAATACGACCGGCGCAGGCCTCGGAACGCTCCATGCCTCCTTCTTTTACATCTATGCACTCATGCAACTCCCGACCGGCATCCTCGCAGACCGGGCCGGGCCACGCAAGACAGCTACCGCCGGGGCCATCGTCTTCAACGTGGGCGCGATCGGTTTCGCCCTTGCACAGACCTACCATGTCGCGTTTCTCAGCCGGGCGCTGATCGGTCTCGGCGGTGCCGTCATCTTCATTTCGACCCTACGGTTTTGCGCGAACTGGTTTCGCGCCGACGAGTTTGCGACGATGAACGGACTCACGATCGCGATCGCCGGGCTCGGCGGCATTATGGCGACGACCCCGCTCGCCCTCGCTGCCAACGCGTTCGGCTGGCGACCGACGATGTTCGCCCTCGGCGTCGTTGGGCTACTGTTTGCGGGCGTCGTCTGGCTGCTCGCGCGAGACTCGCCCGAGTCGGCCGGCCTCGAGCCGATCGAAGACGTCGAAACGGGCACGACGTTGACGCTCGAGGAAGTGCTGCAAAACCTTCGAGCGGTACTGGCCGAGCGCGAGACGTGGGTCATAAGTCTGATGCTGTTTTGCTCGACGGGGGTGTTGATCACACTCCTCGGCCTGTGGGGCGTTCCTTACGTCGTCCAGACCCAGGGCGTTTCGGTGACGACGGCGTCGTACTACACGCTCCTCGGGAGCTTCGGACTGCTCGTCGGCCCACCGACGTTCGGCTGGGTTGCCGATCGCTTCGAGACCCGAACCGGTTTGATCGTCGGTGGCGGAATCGTCTACGTCGCCGGTTTCGGCGTCCTCACCCTCGTCCCCTCACCCCACCAGGGCATCGTCGCACTGATTTACTTTACTTCGGGAGCCACCCTCGGAGCGTTCACGCTCAGTTACGCCGTTATCAAAGATCGCCACGCGACTGCAGCAAGTGGTGTCTCGACTGCCACGGTCAACGGGGCGGCATTTCTCGGGGCAGCCGTCTTTCCGACTGCCATGGGATACGCCCTCGACACGTACTGGACCGGAGAAACTGTCGCCGGGTCCCGCGTGTACACTGAATTCGGATACCAGGTCGCGTTCGGTATCGCGACAGCCGCTATCGTCGTCGCACTCTGCTGTGGGCTGTGGTTACACTGGAAGCTCCCTGACGGTTGATAGGGATTGTTGTAACCGTGTCCCGGTCAGCGACGAACCGATCCCCGATGGGGCGACAAGAACCCTGTGAGGCCGCCGGTTGTCGTTCCGCCGAACGTTGGCCCACGCTGGTACCGAACGGAACACGATGAGAAAACGGGCCACGTCCTGCCACGAACGGAAACCTCGTCAGTTCGTCACGCCGAGGTACTGCTCGAGGATATCCTCGTCAGCCTCGAGTTCGGCCGAGGTCCCCTCGTAGACGATTTCGCCCTGGTTGATGACGTAGTTTCGATCGGCCAGTTCGAGGCCAACGTGGACGTTCTGTTCGACCAGTAACACGGTAATCCCCCGGTCGTTGAGCTGTCGCACGATATCCATCACGTCCTGCACGATGAACGGGGCCAACCCTTCGGTCGGTTCGTCGAGCAAGATCAGTTCCGCCCCGCCCACGAGCGCTCGGGCGATGGCCAACATCTGTTGTTCACCGCCGGACAGTGACGATCCGATGTTCTCGGTTCGCTCGGCGAGGTTCTCGAACATCCCCAGTACCTCATCGAGTGATAACGCGTTTTCGCTATCGGCACCGCCGAGCGCCGCCAGCTCGAGGTTTTCGCGTACGGTGAGTTCGGGAAAGATCCGTCGCTCTTCCGGGACCAGTGCGATCCCCCGTCTGACAGTCTCGGTAGCCTCGATGGCGCTGATGTCTTCACCTCGATAGGCAACGGTTCCGGACATCGGCGTGATGATCCCCAGTATGGTTCGCAACGTCGTCGTCTTGCCGGCCCCGTTTCGTCCGACGAGAGAGACGACTTCACCCGCACCGACCTCCAGCGAGAGGTTTCTGAGGACCTGTGTCTCACCGTAGCCGGCGTTGACGTTCTCGAGTGACAACACGGGGTTGGTCATTACTCGACCACCCCGCCGAGGTAGGCGTCCTGGACGGCCTGATCGGCAGCGATCCGTTCGGGCGACCCGTCGGCGATGACCTCACCGCGATTCAACACCGTAATGTGATCTGAGAGTTCCATAACGAGTTCGATGTCGTGTTCGATCAACAGTAACGTCTGGTCGACCAGCACCTCCTCTATCAGATCGATCGTTTCGCGGGTCTCTTCGACGCTCATCCCGGCCGTCGGCTCGTCGAGTAATACGAGTGCCGGATCAGCAGCCAGAACCACACCGATCTCGAGTCGTCGTCGATCACCGTAGGCGAGTGCGTTCGCTTCGACGTCGGCCAGGTTGGTGAGGTCGACCCGCTCGAGCGTTCGGTCGGTGGCCTCGTTGATGTCGGCGTACCGGTCGGTCGTTTTGAACAGCGATTCGACGATGCCGTACTCAGCTTGCCGATTGGCCTGGGCGGCCAATCTGACGTTTTCCCGGACGGACAACCCGCCAAAGACGTTCGAGATCTGGAACGAACGGCCGATGCCGGCGCGAACCCGGGCTTCCGGCGACAGTGACGTGATGTCGTCGCCGTCGAATCGGACGGTTCCGCTGGTCACCGGGAGCGCCCCGGAGATGAGATTGAACAGCGTGGTCTTCCCAGCTCCGTTCGGGCCGATGACGCTCCGGAACTCCCCGCGTTCGACCATCATGTCGACGCCGTCGATAGCCGCGAACTCGCCGAAGCGTTTGACCAGCCCCTCGAGTTCGAGAATCGTCTCCCCTCGTTGTGCCGTGACGTTCGCCCGGTCGCCGGTCGTCTCGGCCGCCATCAGTCATCACCCCCATGGCTCGAGTCCTCAGTCGCCACGTCGGGTTCTGGTCCTGGCCCCGGACCCGCTCCCGAGAGATGACGGTCGAGCAGTGCCGGAAGCGAGACGAGGCCTCGAGGGAGGAAGATGACGAATAGAACGAAGATCACACCGAGTACCAGCCGCCATCGGGTAGTGAAGTCACTGATGACTGATTCGAGGCCGAAGTAGGCACCAGCTCCGATGATGGGGCCGTAAAGCGTCCCCATACCACCGAGAATAACCATGACGATCACTTCTCCGGATTTCAACCACTCGGCGACAGAGGGCGAGACGAAGGCGTTGTTGAGCGCGAACAACCCACCAGCAAGCCCGGCGAACGCACCGCTGACGACGAACGCACGTCGTTTGTAGACGACGGTGTCGTACCCGATAAACGTCGCTCGTTCTTCGTTTTCACGGATGGATTTCAGCACTGAACCGAACGGAGAACGAAGCATTTGACGGGTCACTAGATATGCAAAGATGAGCGAACCGAGTACGAGATAGAAAAAGAGCGCACGCCCGGTGATGACAACGGGCCCGACGAAGATGCCGCTCGTCCCGACGTCGATTCCCGCGCCTGCAACGCCGTAGTAGCGGTCGATACCGAGCAGACCGAGTCCCTCGGAGCCGCCAGTAAATTCGACACGGTACAGGAAGTTGTAGTAGAGTTCGGCGAACGCGAGCGTGATCATCGCGAAATACACCCCGTGGACCCGTATCGAGAGATAGCCCACGACCCAGGCGATGGCTGCCGAAACGGCAATCGCGAGTACGAGGGCGACGAACACCGAACCGGTCATGTGGACCAGCGTGAGGGCAGCGACGTACGCCCCCAGTCCGAGGAAGAGCGCGTGACCGAGCGAAACCAGTCCCGTATATCCCATCACGAAATCCAGGGAGAGCGCGAATAACCCCCAGATCAGGACCCGCGTCCCGAGCGTGACCCACTGTGGATTGCCGAGGACGTTCGCCAAAACCGGTAACAGTACCAATAGCCCGATCAGTAACCCCCCGAGTCGAAGCCGGGTCTGGTGATCTATCAGTCCCCCTCCGGAACTCGTCAGGAGTTCGTGGCTCTCGTCTTCGGCAAACTCGGTTCCGAAGAGGCCCTGCGGACGCAGAATGAGGATACCGATCATCAGCAGGAAGATGATCATCCCCTCGAGTGCCGGAAAGTACGGTCGCAGAATAGATTCCTGCAGGATACCGACGAGGAGGCCGCCAGCGACGGCACCTCTGAAGCTACCGAGGCCGCCGAGGACGACGATGACGAACGCCGGGATTATGTACGACATGCCGAGTTCGGGCGTCACTTGCTGGCGTCCGGCGAGAACGATGCCGGCGAACGCTGCCAGAGCAGCCCCGAAGCCGAACACCAGCGAGTAGTACCGGTCGATGTCGATCCCGAGGTTTCGCACCATCTGGCGGTCCTGAGCACCGGCGCGGATTATCAGACCGTATTTCGTGTATTTCAGACCGGCCCAGACCGACATCGCCATCGCCGACCCGATGACGATCATAAACAGATTGTACGCACTGACTGAGATACCAGCGAGGCCAACGGTGCCGGTGATGATCTCCGGTCGAGGGAGCCGGAACGAGCCAGTCCCCCAGACGAGGTAGATACTGTCGTTGATGACGAGTACCAGTCCGAACGTCAACAGGATGTGATACAGCGGATTGCGTCCGTACAGCGGACGGACGGTGAATCGCTCGATTGCGACCCCGATAACGCCGACGAGAAGCGGTGCGATAACGAGCGCGACGACGAAGCCGCCAGCACCCAACCCCGCCTGGACTAACAGCGCAACCGCGAAGTACGCTCCGAGCGCGAATAGTTCCCCGTGGGCGAAATTGATGACGTTCATGACGCCGAAGATAATCGACAACCCGGCGGCTAACAGGACGTACACGAGACCGACGGTCAGACCGTCGACCAGATGTTGAATAAGCAGGCCAACCATGTTAGATAAAAATTGTAGTTATCGCTCGCACCCGGTCTCTTCACAGTCCGGTATCGCGTCCTCCCCATCCAGGTCGAAAAGAATGTCGACGTCCGCCATGTCGCCGTCTCCTTCGACTAACTGACTCATCCAGACCGGGTTGACGGCCTGTCCGTCACACTCGCGGAATTCGTTCGGACCGAAGATGGTATCCTGCTCGAGACCCGGTAACACGTCTTTAACCACGGTCGGATCGTTCGAACCCGCCTCCTGGATGCCGGTAGCAACCATCCGAACCGATTCGTAGCCAACTCGAGAGAAGTTATCCGGGACCGCATCGTAGGCATCCTGATACGCCTCGACGAACGCCTGATTGTCACCGGTATCGGCCTCCGGCGTGTATCGAACCCCGCTGTAGACGCCGACGGCGGCTTCGCCAGCACCCGCTCGGACCGGGGTGAACGACGCCGTCGTCGAGACGACCGGAATCTCGTCGTACAGTCCACGGTCCGAAGCCTGCGCGAGGAAACCCACCAGATCACCGCCCGTGCTCCCGATAATGACCGCGTCTGCGTTTGCTGCTTCGCCCTCGATCTGGGTGATGTAGGCCTCGAAGTCCGTCGCCCCGAACTCCGCCCGGGTTTCTCCTACCTTCTCGTAGGAATCACTGAGAGCCTGCATTCGGGATTCGAACTCGTTCATCACTGATTGGCCGTAGGCGTAATCGGCAATGTGATAGAAGATCCGATCACCGAGCTCTTCGTACGTCCACTGGGCCATGACCTCGGCGATCTGAGCAGTGCTCGTCTCGAATCGGAACACGTACTCGTTACAGCGCTCACCGGTGATCGCGATGTCTGCAGCGCCCGGGGTGTAGACGACCTCGTTCTCGAGAGCGAAGTCGTTCATCGCCAGGGCAACGTCACTGGAGATACAGCCGGTGATGAACTGGGCCCCGTCTGCTTCGACGGCGTCCCTCGCTTCCGTCAGTGCGTCTTCCGGGTCGGACTGTGAATCGTACGTTTCGTATTCGATTTCGAAATCGAACTCGTCGCTATCGTTGACCTGTTCGATCGCCAGTTCGGTCCCTTGTGTTCGCTCTTCCCCGAGATCGCTGAAGGGCCCGGTATACGGTTCGATGACGGCGAGTTGTACCGTATCAAACGCCGGCTCTTCACCGTTACCGTCGTCGGCTACGGTATCATCGTCATCGTCCAGTTCCCCGACGCACCCGGCAAACGTCACGGCACCCGTCGCCCCAGCGGCCTGCAAGAACCGACGGCGACTACCACGCGATGTGTTATCTGTAGGCATAGTTCATGATCTTTATTGCAGTGAATAAACGTTTAGCCGCGTATAGACGGCATTTATAACAGAGGGCGAACACGATCGGGTGATCACTCCACGCGCCGGAGTTATTTTTACCGCCGAGCCGAATGTATCAGTATGTACACTGTCTTACTCGCTATCGACACGTCCAACGATCGGGCTATCGCTCAGGCAACCGCCGTCGCATCACTCCCCGAAGCTGCAAGCAACGTTAAGGCCGTATTGCTTCACGTGTTCGACGATAATCCCGAAGGCGCGTCCGTCAATCGCCTCTCATCGGTTCGCCGAGCCATCGGCGTCCTCGAGGATGCCGATGTCGAGTATGAACTCCGAGAGGCCAGCGGCGAACCGGCCACCGAAATCCTCCAGGCCGCCGAGTCGGTGGCTGCCGACGCGATTTGCGTTTCCGGCCGCCAGCGAACACCAACGGGCAAAGCCCTCTTCGGCAGCGTCACTCAGTCCGTGTTACTCGAGGCTGACCGTCCGGTGTTGAACGCTAGCATCGACTGACAGGGACTGCTGTTACTCGGCACAGCAGCCGGATGAACGCACTCGAGCGTGCCAGAATTTGCGCTCCTATCAGTCTCCGCTCGCGACGACACGGTCCGGTCGTATACGGATAATCACGCGCTCGCCCACCTCCTCGCCATGATGTGGGTATTCCTCGCGTTCGAAGTACCGCTGTGTGAGCGAGTCGATGTGGTCGACTGCACCCTCGGTCGTGACCGCCTCGACTTCACCACGGATGGAGAGATATCGGTACGGATCCTCGGGGTCCGGAATCGATACGCCAACCTTCGGGTTTTGCTGGACGTTCTGCTCTTTCTGCCGATTTCGGGCCGTGTTCACCAGCACGTACCCCTCCTCGTCGACGTCGATCCAGACGGGTGTCACTTGCGGTGTCCCATCGGGCATCATCGTCGCGAAGTGAGCAACCGTTTTACGGTCGAAGAGGTCCAGAAACGAGTCGGGAATTGGTTCCATACCCCACCCTCGAGGGCGGCGACAAAAGTGTCTGCGGACTCGGATATGTATGTGCCTTATACACCTATTATAATCTCAATTGTTCGTATCCCCATATAGGGAAGGTTTACGACCACCTACCCAATCGTGTGTTGCATGAGCATGAGTACAGCTGACGACCATGCCGTAGCCGCCGAGGAGATCCTCTCCGAGGCTGAATACCGTGACCGCCTTCGCGATCTGCCACCGAGTGCCAAACTCGTCGCCAAGGTTCTCGAATCGGACTCCCCGCTCTCGCAGGGACAACTCGCCGAGGAATCGCTCCTCCCGGATCGCACCGTCCGATACGCGCTCAACCGCCTCGAGGACGTTGGCCTCATCGACTCGCGCTACAGTTTCCGTGACGCGCGAAAGCAGGTCTACTACCTCAAACACTAACCCAGCCGCACCGCCAGTCGAGAAGACGGCTGCGACCGTGTCTCGACGTCCAACCACGCCCGGACGACGCCGACTGGCGTCCGGGTTACTGTCATACACTCCGGTGTCCACCGTCAACACCCCTTTTCATCACGCCCGAGAGCGATCAGAAACCGCGTTGGATACACGATTCGTACCACCACACTCTTCACTTCGCTGGGGCGACTGACGAACAGTGAAGCTGTCCGAGGTTACCCGAGTGCCGTTGTCCGTTCCCGCCGCTGTCCCGACCGGCCGAACCAACGCGTACATCATCGGGATCGATCCTGTCGTGCTCGTCGACCCCGCCACCCCCGACCAGGACCTCGAAGACGCACTGAGCAACCGAACGGTGGAGCACATCTGCGTGACACACTGTCATCCTGATCACGTGGGTGGTGTGGCGACGTACGCCGAGCGGTTTGACGCGACGGTCTGGGCTCGCGCTGGCCGGGAGCGATCGTTCACCGAGGCGACCGGTGTCGAACCCGACCAGACATTCGTTCCAGGAGAGACGATACCGCTCGAGAACGGGACGCTCGAGTGTATCGATGCGCCGGGACACACGACCGGACACGTCGCGTTTGGGCTCCGGGAATCGGTGGACAGTTCGGACGAGCCACCGGCGGCTATTCTCGTCGGAGATTGTGCAATCGCCGACGGAAGCGTTGCCGTGACCGCCCCCGAAGGAGATATGCGCGCCTACCTGAGTACGCTTCGACGACTCCGTACTCACGACGCCCAGCGCCTGTATCCCGGTCATGGGCCCACAATAGAGGCGCCCCAAGAGGTCCTCGAGCGACTGCTCGCCCACCGACTCGAGCGTGAACGGCGGGTACTCGTTGCGGTCGCCGGTGGTGCTTCCAGCCCGGAGGCAATCGTCGATGTGGCATACGAAAAGGACGTTTCGCACGTGTTCGACCTCGCTCGAGCGACGGTCGTCGCCCACCTCGAGAAACTGGCCGTCGAAGGGGCGCTAACGTGGGACGGTACCCGGGCGACGGTGTGATACGGTTTACTGTCATCTCTTCCCGGTGATTGCCGACTCGGTATGGGCAATCACTCATAAAACGGTACAGGAAACCGTATGAAGAGCACCACCAGGACAGCAGTGTGCGTACCCGTTGCATTTCGCTCCAAAACGGGACGTCTATACGAGTCGCGTCCCAGTGAATAGACGTGAACAGCCTCGTTGACGAACTCGAGGCCGCCAGGGACCTCGAGGTGGATGCGCTCGCCGACGCCATCGAATCGATCGGTTTCGAGTGTACCCACTGTGGCGCGTGCTGCCGGGGGACGGAAGCGGACGAACATACGGCGACGGTGTTTCCGGACGAAGTTCGGACGTTGGGAGAGTCACAGGGGGCTGATACCGACACCGAGTACGACTGGCGAGACGTCGCCAGACCGATGCCGTATGGTCTCCGCGACGGGACGGACGGCCCCGAGGGCGAAACGTTCGAGTGGGCGCTCCAAACCGACGGGTGTGGTGACTGTACGTTTTACGACCCGACCGCCGACGGCGGTGGATGCACCGTCCACGAAAACCGCCCGCTGATCTGTCGGACCTATCCGTTCAGCGTCGCCCTCGAGGGAACGAGTCAACCGATGGGCGAAGCCGTCGACGAAGCCGGCATCGTCCGCGCCCACGAGTGTGAAGGGTTGGGCCGGGACATCGACCGCAAAGAAGCAGAGACGCTGGCAGCGGGGTTAAAACGCCGAGCGATACGGGAACTCGAAGAGGCAATAGCGGTTCTGGAGCGATATCAGCCAGTCGACGCGGAGGGGGTCGTTGTCCACGACTCAGAAGGGCCAAAACGGCCGGATGGAACGCCGCTCGAGCACCCATAGTGGCTTCCCAAACCCGAACAGGCGTGAAACCGATGGTTTCACGCAGAGATCGGCGTTTGGGAGGGGCTCGACCCCACCGAGTTAAAAGGTTTCTTCGATTATCTCGCCGACGGCGAAGTTCGATTTGACTTCGCTTACTTCGACTTTGACGCGTTCACCGACTTCGGCACCGGGAACGATGATTACATAGCCGCGTTCGACGCGAGCGATGCCGTCACCCTGTTTCCCGATGTCTTCGATTTCGACGTAGCGCGTCTCCCCAACGTCGACCGGTGGCTGGGGTTCAGACGGTGCGGCCGGCCGCGACGGTGCCGTCGCCGACGACGATGCATCCGTTGCAGTCGTCGACTCTTCGGTCTCTCGCTCACGAGATATCAGCGCAACCCGGTAGATGTCACCCGGTTCGACGTCGCCAGTTTCGACTTCCTGACGCGGTATTTCGATAACGTAACGGTCGTCTTCTTCTACGACATCTGTGCTGAAAAGACACAGGAGTTTTTCAGATATTTCCACAGGTAGACCCTCAGTTATCAGTCAGAATCCCACACGTAATAGAACTACCGACCGCAGCCCTCGATTTCCGGGTTCGGGAACGCCGTTTTGGCGGTGTTGCGGTTCACAGTGGGTCGGACGCGAGCCGACATTGCTCGAGTGAAATCATCCTTGCCAGCTCACTCGAGCGTCGTCGGCCGCGAAACCGTCGTGAACGACGAGAGGTCGACCGACGTCTCGAGATCGGCGTTCACCCCCTGAACCGTTTCGTGAGGCCGGTTGACGACGACGTCGCCAGCCCGTCGCTTTCCGACACCCGGAATCGCCGTGAGTTCGTCCATCGACGCGACGTTGAGGTCGAGCGGATAGGGGACAGCAGTCACTGATCGGAAGCCGTGATCGACGATCGCAACGTCGAGACTCGTTCCGAGCGGCCGTTCACCCGGAATACCGACCAACAGCGGATACGTCCCGAGCTGCCGACCGAACGTCTTTCCGTCCTGATGATACTCGAGGTAGACGTCCTCCAGGACGGTTCCCGGCGGGGCGAGCCGCTGTAACATCGGATTATCTATCGTCTCGCGCACCTCGCGTTTGTATTTCTTGAACAGTTTCTTGTGCGAATGTGCGATACTCGCGCCGGTGTCAGCCATCTCGGTACCCGAAAAGGCCATCACCTGCCGGATGTTGACCCGACGAAGCATCAGGCCCTCGTCGTACACCTGCTGGAGGAACTCGAGGTTGTGGTCGTAGGTTTCCTCGCGTTCGTCCATCAGCCCGTGCAGGAGGTTGATCCCGGGGAGTAACTTCGGCAATCGCCCCGCAGCGTCCGGCCCCGTCGACGGCCCCGTGCCCGGTTTCTCACCCGGACGCCAGCCGCCAGCCTCGTTGACGATACGAACGGCCTCGAGACACTCCTCGGCGGAGACGTTGAGGTTGTTCGCCTCCTGAACGACCGGATCGGCCGACTCGAGGCCGAACGCGGCGGTGTCTCCCGGCGTATTGTGTTCGGCGATGATCCGAATACCCTCGCGAGATTGGTCGGGCCACTTCGCGATGGTGATCGGGTTCATATTGTCGAGATGCAGGGTCTCGAGGTCCGGTGCGACAGCACGGATTCCTTCGTACAGTTCCCGGAGCGCATCGGGATTGGGCGCTTCCCCGTCGCCGCCGTAGGCCAGAATGTCGGCCTGTCGACCGATGCGGAAGTTGGTGACGCCGTGGGCTGAAAGCGCGTCGACCTCCTCGATAACCGACGACGGCGGCCGAAACGAGGGATTTCCGTAGAGCGGTTCCGTACAGAACGAACATCGGTAGGCACAGCCACGACCGGTCTCGAGTTCACAGATCAGGTACTCCGGATGGTTCGGGTGTTGCTCGACGACGAACGCGCCCGCTCGTGCCCAGCGGCTGGCTTCCTCGACGTCGCGCATTCGGTTGTTGAACCCCTCGAGGCCGCTTTCAACCAGATCGTAGACGGCTGCTTCGACGTCACCTTTGGCGACGAAATCGAAGTCCAGGTCCTGGCGTTCGGTTTCGGTCGCTCCCTCGTTGGCGTCACCGACGCCGAACTTGACGGGGCCCCCCATCAGACTCGTGCCACTGGCCGTCCAGGCGAGCTTTCGAACTTCGTCGGGTTCCGCTGGCGTGCCCCCGACGTACTTTCCGGGGACGGTCATCCCGCCGAGATAGAGCAACAGGTCCGCCTCGTCGACGTCCTGCCACCGGTTTGGCTCGTCTCGGAGGCCGTCGATGGTGTGATAGGTAATCGCTTCGCGTGGGACGCCGGCATCGACCAGCGCGCCCGCGGTATAGCGCGGATAGGTCGACACGTACGGCGGCACCCCGAAGTGGGCGGGCTCGTCGACGTAGCCGTCGACGATCGTCACCGAGAGCGTTTCGGGGTCAGTCATGGCTCTGGGTAGCCCCTCGAGCGGTAAAACCGTGACTGTCTGGAGTCTCCATGGTCCCACTGGGGATCGAACATCCACCGCCCAGCCGAGCTACTCACTCGAGAGAGGTCACTCGAGACGTACACGCTGGCTCTCTCGAGACGACACGCGGCGAGTGCCGCGAACCGTGGTTTGATACCGTTGCTCGCACAACCCCCTTCCATGCCACCAACCCAGGAAATCGAGTGTACCAACGACGAGTGCTTCCTCGATATGTTCGAGAACCACTACACCTACGACGTGCCGGACGACTACGGCGTCTCCGAACTGCAGTGTCCCGTCTGTGGCGGGACGGATTGTCTCGTCGCGATCAACGTTTAATCCCACGGAAAATCCACTCGAAACACGCCTGGGGCGAATCCAGACCGAATTGTCTGACGTTTATTTAGCACACCCAAAAAGAATAACAACTGGGACAGCATACAGCTATGTAGGTGGGGAACACGCCCCGGATGGCTTCCCTGAAGGCCGTCCCCGTGAGGTGAACGTAAGTGAATTTCAAATCGTGGCGAGAGACCGTCGGTGGCGCGCTCTACCGGCAGGTCGGTCGCGCCAGCAGTCACGTCCAGGAGCATCGATCCCTTCCCGTCGACATCCTCGAGAACGAGTCCTCCTATCTGGTCGTTTTCGACGCCCCGGGCACGGAGCCCGAGGACCTGCAAGTTCGGTATCTCGACGGGGACGTAAAGATTCGAATCGACCGGTTTCGATCGTATCACGACGGCTTCGAGATGCGATTCCCCGGCCGAGGGATGGCCCTCGATGGGGACGCAGCCCTCCCAGACGACGCAGTCGTCGACCCTGATGCCGGCACCGCCAAGTTGACCGACAGCGGCACCCTCCAGATATCGATCCCAAAAGAGGGTTCGAGCGAGGGCGGCGAGGAGGATTCGCCAGTCCCATCGAACGAGGAACCCCACGAGTTCCAAGACGAGACGCCGACGGCCGAATCCGGTATCAGCGACGAAACGGATTCCGAAACGACCGTCAACTCCGACGATTAACGGGGAGCGCAGAAATACGACCGGTCACTCGAGGCCGTCGAGATCCATTCCTTCCACGATGTCGAACGATTCGTCGCCGTCGAAACGTGTTGGGTCGAATCGATCGATTCCGTCGCCGCCGAGCAGCTGATCGGCGACCTGTGCACCGATAGCCGGAGCACGCATGAAGCCGTGCCCCTGGAATCCAGTCGCGACGTACACGCCTTGCGCTACCTCGCCCACGAGCGGGTCCTGATCTGGCGTGGCCGTACAGACGCCTGCCCAGGCTCGAGCGACCGCGTTTTCGTCGACCTCGAGGTCGGGAAATCGGTGGGTGACGCGGTCGATCAGCGACGCCGCAAAGTCGGGGTTGGCCGATCGATCGTACGAATCCGGGTCGATCTCGACCGTCTCCGTCCCGTTGCCGGCGAGTAGGCCCATCTCGTGCGGCCGGACGTAAAATCCGCCCGTCGCGTCGTAACACATCGGTTCGGTAATCGTTTCGGTTGCCGTCAGCGCCTGGACGCGATAGGGCTTCATGGCTATCGGGACACTCGCAGCCTCGAGAATAGCCTTCGTGTGGCCGCCTGCCGCGACGAGGACGGCGTCGTACTCGCGTTCGTCGTCGACCGAGTTCGAATCGGCCGTCGGTACGACTCGTGGCGGGTCGGTTCGAACCCCGACGGGCGTCTCCGTCTCGATGGTGGCACCAGCCCCGCTTGCTGCCGCAGCCAGACAGGCCGTGTATCTGGCAGGGTCAGTGTAGCCGGCAGCCCCAGCGATACCCCCAACGGCTACGTCGTCAGTTCGCAGATCGGGGAAACGCTCGGCCAGTTCGTCGGGACCGACCTCGAGGGCGACCACCCCGTTTTCTTGCATCTCCCGAATACCCCCACGGATCAGGTCGACTCGTTGGTCGTCGCCCTCGCGCACGAGCCAGACGTACGGGCACTCCGTGAACGGGAACGTCTCGTCGCCCGAAAGCGTGCGAAAGCGTTCGATGGCGTCGGCCGCAATCTCGGCGTCCAGTTCGTCGGCAAACGCGTTGTAACAGACGCCTGCCGCCCGCCCGCTCGAGCCACTCGCAATCCCGCCTTTCTCGTACAGGGTGACTGACGCGCCCTCCCGCGCCAGGTCGTAGGCGGCCGTCGCGCCGACCGCACCCGCTCCGACGACGGCGACCTCGAGACCGGCACCACGGTCGACGAACGCGTCCGCGCCGACGGCGATATCAGACCCGTCAAGCCCAGGAGCCTCCACCGGACCGTCGCTCATACGTGCCCCCGTGACCAGCACGACTCGAGCGGACGCTCGACTAACCAATCGAGCAGCGCGTGCAGTTCATCCCGAGCAGCCCCAAATAGCTGAGCGCCCGCCTCCGGGCTCGCCTGCGTCGGCTTTCCGACGGCACCAGACTCCGAGAAGTCGATGGTGTCGAATCCCAGATTGGCTCCGTGGACGGACTCGCCCCAGCCGTCGCTGGCTCCCGCCTCGGCGGCCTCGAGTTCGGCCGGTCGAATCAGGTCCTCGCGAACGTGCCAGAGGACGCTCGATTCCATGGCGTCTGCGTGGCCGCCGGCCTCCTCGAATAACTCGTCGGCGAGGTCCCCAACGCTATCCCACCAGTTCCACGGTGGAGCGAACATCGTTTCCGCATCACGAAGCGTTCGTGCCGCGCTGCGAAGCGCGTTCGAATTCCCGCCGTGACCGTTCACAACCACGGCCTTCCGACACCCGTGTTCGGCCAGACTCTCGAGTGTCTCTCTGACGAACGATTCGAACGCCTCCTCGGAGACGTACAGCGTCCCGTCGAACTGACGGTGATGGACGCTGACGCCGACCGGAATCGTCGGCAAGACGACGGCGTCATCGCGCTCCCGGGCGGTCTTCGCGAACGCCTCGGCAGCCATGTGGTCCATTCCCAGCGGGAGCGCTGGTCCGTGTTGCTCCGTGCTTCCGACGGGCAAGACGGCGACGTCGGCACCCTCGAGCGTCGTCGCCGCCTCTGTCGTCGTCTGTTCGGCGAGCAGAGTCATTGCCAGACGGTGGGCGGGCCGGCCACTTATAGTATCGGTGACTGGGCGTCGAAAGAAGGAAGCCGGGAGGAAGTACGCGGACGGATACGACGTTGCTACGAAATCCTGTCCAACAATCGCTCGAGTTCCTGATGTGCATCCGCCGTCCCGATAACGATGAGTCGGTCTCCGACCTCGAAGACGACGTCGTTCTCGATCACCGACCTGACCTCGCCGTCGCGCTCGAGGCCGAGGAGCGTCGTCTCAGTTTTCGATTCGATCACGACCTCGTCTTCGCGAGCACCGGCGAGACCGGACTCCTCAGTGACCGAATACCACTGGATGTGTTCTCCGCTGCTGGTTTCCTCGGAAAGCTGTCCTGCGATGGGCTGGTAGTACGCCCCGACCAGAAAGAGCCCTAGCGTCCGCGCCTGTGAGTCCGTCAGCGCGTACTGTTCCTCGTAATCGTCGTTTGGATTCTCCCGAAAGTACACCTGTCGTTCCCCCGATGAACGAACCACGATGGCAATGCTACGGTTCGCATCGAGATACAGTTCGTAGCGTTTGCCAACTCCCGGAAGCACGGTTTCTTTGACATCGAACGGCATACGGAGAGGGTCGTGGGGCAGTGACTTAATAGCATCTCACGTGACTATCGAACTCGATTCGAGGAAACGTGTACAGCCCTACTCGAGGAACGACTCGAGCCCCCGGGCTGGATACCCAGCGACGGTCGTCACGCCTGCTTCCCGCAGTGCCGCCGTCTGTGTACCGACCGCATCGGCCGTCCCGACCAGCGCGTAGTCCTCGGCCGCTGCGAGCAAGACCTCGCGTGCGCGCCCCGTCGCCGAGGCGTCAGTGGGTGCACCATCGGGCAAGGCTCGAGCGACCGGTCGGCGTCTCGAGACGTACGCACCGACGGCATCGAGAACGGCGTCTTCGTCTGCGGTCAAGACAGTCGGCGCGTAGACGACGATGTCGCCGTCGAAGCCGGCGGCCCGGACCGCGCGCACCTCCCGCTCGGTCGTGCGCGACAGCAGGTCGTACTGGGTTGCACCGGTCGCCATCGCGATCCGTTCGACGCTTTCGGTGCCGACCCAGGCGTCGGGGGCCCGCTCGAGGGCAGCACCGAGGCGCGGGGCGACCGACCGGGTCTGCTCGGCTTCCGTGAGGTACGCGGCGTGACCGGCCACGAGCACCCGGTCGACGCCGTCGGGAATCGTCGGCACCAACGAATCGTCGCCGAGCGGGTCGAATCCGTCGGCGCGAACCGGCGTCGTCAGACGGACCGCTCCGGATTCGGCCAGTGCCTCGAGCGTATCGAAATCGGGCAGGTGTGCTCGCCCTTCGTAATCGATTGCGACCGTTTCGACCGGCAGGTCGACGGCGTCGGAGACCGTACACTCAGCCGGTTTGATCGCTACGGCGTCGAGGCCCGCAGCCTCGAGAGCGGTCGCTCGAGTTGCGGTGTTTTTCAACATCGACGATCACCGACCTCGCTGACGCTCACGGGTGGAGCGCGTGTGGACAGGAAAAAGCATTTAGAAACGACTCGGAACTCGATCCATCGTCTGTGAGACCATGTACACTTCCCTGGGCGACCAGCAGGCAAAAAGGTGGCGTTCGACGCAACCTTTCTCGTTGGGTGCCAGACGCAATTGTGAAGCAAGGGAAACGAGGTACACAGTGAAGCAGGGTGCACAGTGAAACGAGGTGCACAATGTAACGATGTACACAATGTAACGATCTACACGCCTACCGTGACATCCATCGATTACGCAGGGCTGACATATACTACACCATTAGTAGTGTTAAGTAGTGGTATAGTAGTGTTGGATAGTGGTATAGTAGTGTTAAGTAGCAATTTGCGAATGAATTACTTCACAGACAATACATAACATCGTGTGGACACCCAGGCGTTCCGGAACGACAAGACAAATACCCCCGTTTCCCTAACCTCGAGTAATGGCTCCTGCGACCGCGACCGCACGACAACGAGTGCGGAACAACACGCTCGAGACGGCCATCGTCCTCACAGTCGTCGGCTACAGTCTCGTCATCGGAACGTTCGTTCTCGACCTCCCCATCTATCCCGAGTTGAGCAACGAGCAGGTGAACCTCTTCTCGAGCGTCATCGCGGTTATCAACGCGACGACGACCATGTTTCTGGCCGCCGGTTGGTACTACATCCGCGCCGGGGACGTCGAAAAACACCGCTACTCGATGGTAACTGCCTTCGCCCTCATCCTGCTATTTCTGGTCGTCTACCTGGTTCGCGTCGGCGGGGGCGGAACCAAACAGTTCGTCGGCCCCGACCTCGTCACCTCCGCGTATCTGGCGATGCTCGCAATCCACATTCTGCTCTCGATTCTGGCCGTCCCGCTGGTGCTGTACGCACTCCTGCTCGGGCTAACACACACGCCCGCCGAACTCCGCGAGACTGCCCACGCTCGAGTCGGCCGCTTTGCCGCTGGCGCCTGGCTGTTGAGTCTGATTCTGGGCGTCGTCACGTACCTCATGCTCGATCACATTTACGCCTACGAGTTCGCCTGGCTCGTCGTCGGGTGATACGGTATGCTGTACCCTTTTTCGGTGATTGTCGCCCCGCTACGGGCAATCATCGGTAAAACGACGGAAACCGTATGAACGTTCGTTGTCGTCGCTTCCTGAGCAACGACGGATTGGTTCGTCGCTGAGCGGCACACAGTGACAAATCCCGCTGACGGCGATCAGTTCCATCGCGACCTTCAAGCGATACTATAGTAGCCAGTGAAACGATGTACACACCTCTCACGACGCCGTCTTGTGAGAGGGTGTACAATGACTTCCACTGGCTACTATACAAGAGGTCGAACCCCGTCGAGGGTGAAGCGCCAACGTACTCGAGGCCAACTGGTCGAGTGAACTCGAAGGTAATAAGCCAACGCACTCGAGTTCAGGGGGTTCGAAATCGGCGGACACACCGAGGTCCGGATCGAAGCACCCGTTGGCCCGTAAGTCCGTAGGGACCCGATACCGACTTTTTCGGGCCGCCTACGGTGAAATCGGGTGTGTGGGAAGCACACGACCACAGCCGGTATATATACGGGTCCGTTGTTCCGGCCGCCTATGGCGACACCATCACGACGCGCCCTCCTCAGTGTCCTCGCGGGCGGTACAATCGCCGGTGCCGGCTGTCTAGAGGGCGACACGGATGGCGACGAACCGAGTGAAGGGGCGACCGATCAGAACGGTCACCACGAAGGAGAGGCCGACACCGAAGGAGACGGCTCGGAGGGTGCTGGAACCCAATCGACCGACGCAGGAAACGGTAACGACGACGAAAATCAGCCCGACGGCGACGACCAGTCGAACGATGCCGACACGCAAACTGGTTCAGTCTGGGAGACGACCGAACTCGAGGACGTTTTGACCGGCGACTGGTTTGCCGTCGCAGATTTCGATCGGCCGGTCTTTCTCGAAACCTTCGCCGTCTGGTGTTCCACCTGTCGACAACAACAACACGAGTCGGCGACGTTACACGAACGCGTCGGCGACGAGGTCATCACGGTCGGCCTCAACGTAGACCCGAACGAGGACGCAGACGCCGTCCGCGAGCACGCCAACGAACACGGGTTCGACTGGTACTTTTCGGTCGCGCCGCCCGAAGTCACCAGGAGCCTCGTCGACGAGTTTGGCGAGTCGATGGCGAACCCGCCCAGTGCTCCCGTCGTCTTGCGATGTTCGGACGGAACCGTACAGCGACTCGAGGATGGGGTGAAATCCGCCGACACCCTCGAGGCCGCACTCGAGGACGGTTGTTACTTATGACCGCAATTGGGAGCTACCCATGACCCTCGCCGCACGACTCTTCGAACTGTTCGTTATCGGCGTTGGAACGCCGCTGACGACCGTCTGCGTCCTGCCGCTGTATCCGGCGTTTATCTCGTATCTCGCCTCCGCAGAAGGGCGCGACGGTCGACCGCTCTCGCCCGCAGTCCTCGGCGTGCTCGTCGTCGGTGGCGTACTGGCCTGCATGGCACTCGTTGGCTTCGTATTCACCACCGTCCTCGAGACGTCCCTGACTCGAGTGATCGAAACGGTCTCGCCTGTCGCCTTCGCCATTCTCGGCGTAATCGGTATCGTCCTGCTCGCCGACCTGAAACTATTCAACCGAATTCCGACCCTCGAGCCACCACAGACGCGCTACCCCTCGCTAACCGCCTTCGGTTACGGCTTTTTCTTCGGGGCGATCGTCCTTCCGTGTAATCCGGCGCTTATCGCCCTCTTTTTCACCCGCGTCCCCATCCTCTTTGACACCTGGGCGCACGGCATGCTCGGCTTCCTGGCGTTCGGTCTCGGGATGGGAGCACCGCTGCTCGCGTTCGCGCTCCTGTCCGAAACGGCCGGGCGTCGCATCGTCACCGTTCTCACCAGACACGCGACGGTCATCAATCGAGGAACCGGAGCTATTGTCCTCGCCGTCTCGCTTTACTACTTGTTCTGGGTGTTCGCCGTGGTTCCCACACCGACGTTCTGATCGTTTCCCATTCGATTGCTGTAACCGGCTTCCTCGCAAGACCGGTTATCAGGACCACACAAAAGGTCCTGTTGCGTCCGAACACTGCCCGACTGGCTGTTTGGCAGCGCCTTTTTATTCTCGACTCGCGACAGAATGCGTATGCGCATCCGTGGCTCACTGACTCGAGAGGAAATCGACGACTACCTTTCGTCGACGACAGTCCCCGTTCGGCTCGCCTGTCACACCCCGAGTGGCGGGCTCTGGATGCTCTCACTGTGGTATCGTTATCGGGACGGGGCTCTGGAGTGTGCGACCGCTGCTGACGCCAACGTCGTCGAGTACCTCGAGGGTGACCCCACCGTCGCATTCGAAATCTCGAGTAACCAACCGCCGTACATCGGCGTCCGCGGTGCCGGAACCGCCTCCATCAGCCCGGACCCCGAAAAATCCGTCCTGCGCGCACTCCTCGAGCGGTATCTCGGCGGCACGGATTCACAACTGGCCGACACGCTACTCGACGAATCTCGCGAGGAGGTCGTCATCACAGTCGAGCCACAAACGGTCTACGGCTGGGATTTCAGCGATCGAATGCGTGACGTGCTCGAGGAAGAATAGCGCAAAAACGGGACCCGGTCGAGAGCTATTCGGTGACGATAACCGTCCCGACCATGCCGCCTCTGACGTGTGGTTCGCAGATGTATCGGTACGTCCCCGGCACTTCGAAGGTGTGTTCGAACGTTTCTCGGGTTCCGAGTCGCCCGCCGCGATGGTTGTGCCAGGCCTCGGTGGCCGTTTCCTGATCCGGATAATCGCCAGTCGAAAAGTACGACGCACCCTCCGGGAGGCTCCGTTCGACGGCAGTGATAGTGTGATCGGCCTCGCTGGTGTTTTTCCAGACGACCGTCTCCCCGACCGTCGCCTCGTATTCGTCAGGAAGGAACTCGTTACGGCTCATCCCGATGTCGTACTCGCTGGGCTCGAAGACCTGCTCGCCGATGTCACCAAGAGCCGTACAACCGGCGAGTCCGGTCAGCGTGGCGCTGCCGACGGCGGCCAGATAGACGCGTCGGTTCATATTCGAGATTAGGATAGCGACACCATAACGGCCCCGGTTTCCCGAGCGATACGACCCCCGATTTCCGAGCGAATATGTTCGCTCGAGAGCGGGAGAACGTCGTCTACTGTAATGTGTCCCGACAGTGAACTCACGGCAAAGGAAACACGTAAGACCGCGCCGCATCGAAACCGGAGGTATGCTGCCGCGTTTCGTCGGCCGACTCGGTCTCGCCGACGCAGTGACGATTGCCAACGCTGCTCTCGGGTTCGTCGCCGTCGTCGTCGCGTTCGTCGATATCGAACTCGCCGCGCGACTCATTTTACTCGCAGCGATCGCTGACGGCCTCGATGGCATCGTCGCCCGCCACTACGGTGGCACCGAGGCCGGACCCTACCTCGACTCGCTTGCCGACGTCGCTTCCTTTGCTATCGCCCCGGCAGTGCTCGCCTTCGTCGTCATCAGCGACGGGCTTGGCGTCGATTTGGAAACCGTCACCCTCGAGTTAGGTCTCGTCACCGCCATCTGTGCCCTGTTCGTCGCGATGGCCGTCGCTCGCCTCGGCCTCTATACGGCCTACGACACCGCAGACCACTACACCGAAGGAATTCAGACGACGCTCGCCGCGACGATCATGGGTGCGGCGATCCTCGCCGGTGCGCCAGTCGATGACCCCTGGCTTATTCTCGCCATAACCGGAGCGTTCTGTTATCTGATGGTCTCCCCAATCCAGTATCCCGATTTACTGACTCGAGACGCTCTGATTATGGGGATCATCCACGCGCTAGCGATTCTCGTTCCCAATTTTGCCGGAAGAACCTTCCCGTACGCGCTTCTCACGCTCGGCATCGCCTACATGGCATTGAGCCCGTGGTTTTACTGGCGGCCGGACGCCACGCCGTCCCCTGATGATCGGGCGGTAAGGGGCGAAGACCCGACCGAGTGACGGACCCCGATCCGGTTTTCGACCGACTCGCTCGTGGAGCATCGACAATGGAAACGCTTAGGAGCATCCTGGCACGACAGATTCGTATGAAGACGGGACTGCGTCACCAAGCGGCGATCGATCGCCGGGTGAGCCGATGAGCGACGACGAGACCGGCGGCGACGAACTTACCGTCGAGTCACTCCGTGAACGGCTCGAGGCCGTCGAAGCAGCCCTCGAGGACGCCGAAACCGAATCTGACCTCGACGAGGTCGAGGCGGCCCTCGAGGATCTCGAATCGGACGTCGAGGAAACACTCGAAGACGACGAAGACGACGAGGAGGCCGAGGAACTCGAAGACGAACTCGGCGATCTCGCCGACGAACTCGACGAGGCCCGTGGCCCCTACGCCGACGACGTCCTCGAGGATATCGAGGAGGTAAGCGACGAAATCGCTGAGGAGACCTGGACCGAACAGGGCGAATCGTCCCTGCGAAGCGTCGTCGAAGCCGCCCTCGAAGACATCAACGAGATTCTGGGCACCTCATTGACGCTCGCCGACGACGACGAGCTCACCGAGAAACTGCTCGCAACACTCGAAGCGACCGGCGAGGCTATCCACGACGCCGATCTGGACCCGGACGAGGACGGAGACACCATCGAATCGCTGCTCGAAGCGACCGAAACGCTCCAGAACGGCGTCGAAGATGCCCAGACCTGGGACGACCTCTCGGTCCGACAGCAGCTACAGGCCCAGGGCTACTACGATGTCCTCGACCACGTCAAGGACTATCCACCGGAGTGGCACGCGCTAAAAGTTCACGAGAAGCGCGGAAACATCGACATGGTCTTGCTCGCCCTCGAAACGTTCGACTCCGATTTCATGGAAGAACACGCCCTCGAGACACTCGAGCGAATGGGCCACGAGGATGCAATCGAACCGATGCTCCAGCGAGCGGGCCGTCGCGACCAGGATGCGATCCGGATTCTCGGCAAGACCGGCGTCGAAGACGAGGAAGTCGTCGAGACGCTCGTCGACTACGTCGACAACGACTCGAATCCACTGCTCCAGAAGGTGACGTTCAAAGCCCTCGGTCAGATCGGTGCCGAAGCCGCCGTCCAACCGATTGCCGACCAGCTCGTCGCCGAAAACGCCGAAATTCGCAGCGGTGCCGCCCGCGCACTCGGACTAATTGGCGACACGCGTGCGATCGACCCCCTGGCAGACGTCCTTGCGGAAGACGACGACGATACCGCCCGCGCATCGGCCGCCTGGGCACTCAACCAGATCGCCACCGAAGCCGCCCTCGAGGCCGTCGCCGAGTACACGGACGACCGCGCCTACCTCGTTCAGGCCGAAGCTGAAAAGGCCGCGCCAGCGCTCGAGCCGGCCGCCTGAACTCGACCTCAGGATTCCGTTCTTTCCAACCGTTTACAACACTTCGATTCGCCCCCTAACACGCTCATTAGCGCGGTGATCTTTATATACGAACGAGCGGCCAGCGACAGCAATGCGTCCCGGGCTAACCGTCGCGAGCCTCGTCGTCGCCTTCGGAGTCCTCGCTATCGCCCTCGGAACGGCGGTCGCCGTCACCGGTTCCCTCGCTGGTCCCGCAGGCGGCGACGATGCGCGCTCGAGTCAGGGCCTCGAAATGGCGTACGGAAACGTTGGCCCAACGGCATCTACGGAACACCAGTGTCCGATCCAGGTTGAAGAAAGCTGGTCAGACGGCCACATCCCTGCACGACCACCGTATGCAGACCGGTCGCTCGAGACACCGGCTCACCCGACGATACTCGCAGCCTATCCGAATCCAACCACGGAAGGGAACGTCGGCGAGTATTTCGTCCTCGACGCGCCAGTCGGCACCCGCCTCGGGAATCTGACAATCACCGATGGTCACACTACGGCTCGGTTCCCGAACGAAACGATCTCGGGTCCGGTCGCGGTGACGATGGATCCGCACGTAACCGACGAGATGACGGCCCTCGAGAGCGTCGCACTCGAGGGACACCTCCGGCTGGCGGCAGATGGCGACCAACTTACGCTCCAGCGAAACGGGACGACACTCGACACCGTTCGGTACGATCGCGCCAAGACGGCTCGAGTCTGGTACCGTGAGCCGACACCGGGATACGAACACGTCTCGAACGAGAGTGACAGGGTCGCACACGGTCGCTGGTGGCCTCGCGAGCGCAGTTGCTTCCCGCCGGTTGCGTCCGAGCCGAACGCAGCGACGGCGTTCGTGCTCCCGGATAGTCCCGAGGTCCCGCTCGATCGCGTCGAGGCCGCAGAGGAACGTATCCTGCTCGGTGGCTACACGTTCACCTCGAAAGCGACTGCCGAAGCCCTCGAGGATGCCATCGACCGCGGCGTCACTGTCGAATTACTCGTGGAGGCAGGACCAGTGGGTGGGACGCCAGCGGCGACCGATTCATTGTTCTCGAGTCTCGAAATGCAGGGAGCTACCGTCACCGTCATCGGCGGCCCCGGCAGTCGATACCGGTTCCACCACCCGAAATACGCCATCCTCGACGATAGCGTACTCGTGACCTCCGAAAACTGGAAACCGTCGGGGTTGGGAGGCGCCTCGAGTCGTGGATGGGGCGTCGTCGTCGAGGACCCGGAACTGGCCGCGTCGCTCGAGTCGGTCTTTCGAGCCGATACGAGGGGGTGGGATACGTCGACCTGGAACGACCATCGAAAAACCGCCTCCTTCGTCGACGAAGAAGGTGCCTCCGACACGTTTTCGATGGAACACGAACCCGAACACCTCCATCCCGAGCAGGTCGAGTTGCTACTCGCTCCCGAAAGCGCCGAACCGCGACTCCTCGAACTCATCGACGGAGCGTCGGACACTCTCTCCATCAAACAGGCCAGTATCGGCGACGACGATTTCGCGTTGCTCGAGGCCGCAATCGAAGCCGCCGAACGCGGTGTCGAGGTTCGGATTCTGCTCGACGATAGCTGGTACCACGAGGACGGGAACCAAGCCGTCATCGCGACCCTCGAGACGGCTGCCGCGGACGACGACCTCCCGCTCGAGGCGAAACTGGTCGGGTCGAGTGATCGATACGAGAAAATCCACGCCAAAGGAATCGTCATCGACGGCGAGACGGCCATCGTGGGCAGTCTCAACTGGAACGATAACTCGCTACGGAACAACCGCGAGGTCGTGCTGGCACTCCACGGCGAGAACGTCGGTGCCTACTACGAGGGCGTGTTCGACGCCGACTGGACGGGTGGAGAAGACGAAGCCGTGTTTCCGTTCCCGATAGAGTTACTCGTCGCTGTCGGTGCCGGCGTCGTCGGCGCTGGGGTTCTCGGGTGGAATCACCTGCGGTTCGACTCGACGCGGGAGGAGGAAATTGCGGACGAACGAATCTATTTTAGTTCTCGAGTGGGGCCGCACTCGAGAGCGCTTCATCCAGATCTGCTGCGGCCATCTTCTCGACCAGTGCGTCGATGACTGCCTCACGTTTGCCCGCGAGGAACTTGATCGAGCCGACGACGAGGTGGCCACCACCGGAGACGCCGGCACCGGGCAGCTCATCCTCGAGTTCTGACACCATGCGCGGAATGTCGAGTCGGACACCGTCACTCCGGAGGACGGCGAAGTCCGGGCCGTAGCCGATGGTGATGACGGGGTCGCCCGTCTCGGTGATCTTGCGGTCGTGAATTTCGCCCGTCGTCTTGCCGGGTGCGGGATAGGTGAACCGGTGGGCGTAGTGTTCGACGTCGATCCGATAGAGGTGTGCCCCGCTCTCGAGCCGTTCGTGTTCGACGTGGTCCATCGCGTCGCCGAGTTGCCTGTCGACATCGCGCCGGGAGCGCTCGGCGAGGAGCGAAACGAGTTTCCGGTGGCGCGTTTCGTCGGCGTCCGAGAGTTCGAGAATGTCCTGTATCAGGTGATCGCCCGAGTTGTAACGCAGCCAGAAAGCGGCGTAATCGAGCGCTTCGCTGACGTCTCGGAGACGGGTTTCGTCGTAGTCGTTTTCGGCGGCCAACTCGAGATACTGGCCCATTGCGTCGGCTTTCGAGCGATCCGAAACGCCGGCGACGGCCGGGATGTGTCGGAGGTCGTCTGTGAGGCCCGGATCGATCATTCGGGCGAGTTCGACACAGAGCATCCCCGTCGTAATTCGGTAATCCTCGTCGTGGAGGTACGGATTGACGTGCGCGTCCAGCAAGTCACCGACTGCCTCGGGGTCGGGATGGTGATGATCGATGGCGACGATAGGGATGTCGTAGTGTGAGAGCGTCTCGTAGGCCGGAACGTCCTCGGCAGTCGACCCGTTGTCGAGCATCAACAAAAGCGGCAGTTGCTGGCCGTGGCGTGATCGGTCCTCGAGCGCGAAATTGAGGTCTCGCGTCGCATCTTCCATCTCGTAGAACGGCGCTTTCGCGGGCAGGCGCTTGATCAGGTGTTCTGACGCATCGGCGTCCTGGTGAACCTCGGCGATGAAGTTCTCGAGGGCGAGTTGGACGGGAACGGCCGCACACATGCCGTCGCCATCAGCGTGATGACGAACTCGAATCGGTCGGCCCTCGAGTACGGTTCGGCGAAGGAGGGTTGCAACCTCCCGAAGGTTGTCGCGGAGCTTCTCGAAAGCGGGCCACTCGATCAACGGTTCGACGTCGTGTGGCTGTGCACGTTCTTCGAGGGCGGCCTCGAGTCGGTCACGGGCGTCACGAGCATCGTCCCCCTCGAGCGTGGAGAGGCCGTCGACTTCGATCTGGACCGATCCCTCGCGGTTTTCCGGCGTGCCAGTCACGCGAACGACGTCACCGACTGCGAGACTCGGATAGGCGCGAACCCCGGCCTCCTCGAAGGCGGCACAGGGGACGACGCCGTCCTCGTCGGCGATGTGAAAGATCGTTGGGCCGCCGGTCTGTTTGACCTGGACGATTTCGCCTTCGAGGTGTATCTGCTCGCCGACGTTAGCCTCGAGGCGATCAGTGCCGGTTAGCGGATACTCGTGGTCGACCGGTTCGAGCGTGTACTCGTCGTCCTCGAGGTCGATATCAACGGGCTGAAATGCCATATCGCCGTTGTCACGAACCTCCTCGAGTTCGACGACGAGTTCCTGACCGACGCGGAACGTGCCCTCGAGGACGGACTCGTGAACGAGTCCCGAAACGGTGTCTGAGAGGTCGACGAAAACGCCGTATTCGACGATGCCGTTGATTTCGGCGAGATACGGTGTGTCCGGTTCGACGTCGGAAGCGGTACAATCGGCAGCGAGATCGTAGACGACGGAAACATCTCCGTCTTCGCCGGAACATCCGGCGGAATCACGTGTCATCGGTATCGGTTGTTTGGTTCCGGTGCGTATAACGCTTGTTAACCCATCTTCGACGGGCTGGAACGCTTCCGGAACGTTTAGCAACGTCAGGCCCCGACGATGTGACATGGGATTGCTGGATGCGCTGTTTCGCTCGAGCGAAATTCTCGGCATCGCCGAGGAAACCCTCGAGTTCGCGCTCGAGTCTTCTGAAGCCACCCACCCCAACGAGTACATGGGGTTCCTTCGCGGGACCGAGGCGACACAACTCGGTCTCGACCGTGACGGCCTGGTCATCACCGACATCCTGATCGTGCCGGGAACGGAGGCAAACAGCGTCAGCGCAACCGTCAAAACGAGTTCGATTCCGAACGACGTCAAAGCGCTCGGGAGCGTCCACTCACATCCAAACGGCGTCATCCGGCCGAGTCAGGCCGACCTCGAGACGTTCGGCCGAGGCAGCGTCCACATCATCATCGGTGCTCCCTACCGACGGAGCGACTGGAAAGCGTTCGACTCACAGGGTCGCCAGACGCGGCTCGACGTGATCGACGTGGCGTTGCCAGACAGTGAGGAGTTTTTCGACTTTACGCAGGCGGATATCGACGAGGAGTTACGAGGATGACCGACAACCGAGACACCCAGCCGGAAACCGAACGAGTCGTCGTCGCCCAGGGAACCTTCGATATTCTGCATCCCGGGCACGTCCACTATCTCGAGCAAGCGGCTGCGATGGGGGACCGACTCGTCGTCATCGTCGCTCGGCCGACGAACGTCGACCACAAAGCCGCCCCCATCTGTTCGGCCAACCAGCGACGTGAACTGGTCGGCGCCCTCGAGGTCGTCGACGAAGCGATACTCGGCGACACAGAGGACATCTTTCGCCCGATCGAGCGCCTCGAACCGGACGTGATCGCCCTGGGTCACGACCAGCACCACGATCCCGAGGCGATTCGCGCGGAACTCGCGGCTCGAGGACTCGAGTGTGCAGTCAGGCGTGCCTCGGGTCGGGAACCACAGTACGAAGACGAACTGCTCTCGACGCGGCTGATCATCGAACGGATTCTGCGACGCAGAGGCTAGTGGGGGCTGGCCGGTTTACCACACAGCACAAAAGGGTACTAGTGGCTTCCCAAACCTGAACGAATGCGTGAAACCGATTGCTGTTGTCCGGTTTCACGCATTCGTCGACGTTTGGGAAGGGACTAGAGGTAGCCTTCGGCAACGAGCCGGTTGATGCCTTCTCGGAGCCGCTCTTCGCTAGCTGCATACGAAATACGAGCGTAGCCGGGCGTGCCGAACGCGCTTCCCGGTACCGTCGCGACGTGGGCGTCCTCGATGGCTCCCTCACACCAGGCCTGGTCGTCGGCATCGACTGGGAGCATCATGTAGAACGCCCCTTCGGGGACGGCGACGTCGACGTCGTGTTCCGCCAACAGGTCGACGATGCTATCGCGACGTGCTTCGAACGCGTCGACCATCTCCGCGACGGCCTCGTCGGTGTTTTCGAGGGCTTCGATACCGGCCATCTGGACGAAGTTCGTCGCCGAGGACACCGAGTGGCTGTGGAGTTTGCCCGCCTGATCGATCAGATCTTTCGGCCCGGCGAAGTAGCCCAAGCGCCAGCCCGTCATCGAGTAGGCTTTCGAGAAGCCGTTGACCGTCACCGTCCGGTCGGCCATCCCCTCGAGAGTGCCCAGACTGGTCGGTTCGACGCCGTAGGTAATCTCCTTGTAAATCTCATCAGAGATGACGGTGATGTCGTGTTCGACGGCCAGGTCGCGAACGCCCTCGAGTGCGGCATCCGAGTACACCGCGCCGGTGGGGTTCGACGGCGAGTTGACGATCAGGAGTTCGGTGTCGTCGGAGACGGCTCCAGCGAGGTCCTCGAGCGCGGGTTCGAGCTGGAAGTCGGTGGCGGAGAGGTCGACTCGTGTGAGGTCACCGCCAGCCATCTTGACCATCGCTTCGTAGGAGACCCAGGCGGGGTCGAGGAGGACGACTTCGTCGCCATCCTGAATGAGCGCCTGAATGATTTCGTAGAGGGACTGTTTCGCCCCTGGCGTGACGATAATTTCGTCGGGGCCGTGCTCGAGGCCGTCAGCGGCGAGTTTCTCGCTGATCGCCTCTCGAAGCTCGAGGTGACCCGCGGGGGTCGTGTAGCCGGTGTAGCCATCGTCCATGGCCTGCTGGCCGGCATCGATGATGTTCTGTGGGGTTGGGAAATCCGGTTCGCCGACGCTGAGGTCGACGACGTCGACGCCGTCGGCCTCGAGTTCGGTGGCGAGCGCCGAGATGGTCAGGGTTGCGGACGGTTCAACGCGGGAAACGCGATCGGTGAATTCCATGGTCATTGTCAGGTGATGTTTCGGTGGACAGCGAGGGTTGGTGTCGACCGTCGTGTTCGACGGTCCGTGTGGTGATTCGCGTCGGTTTCTCGAGGGACGCTTACGGGGACGGCAGTTCGTCGACGAGGTCGAGCGCACCGCCGACGGCTTTGGCTGCGTTATCGACGCGTTCGCGGGCTTCCGCGGCCGACATTCCCGGGCCAGTGACGCCGAGTGTAACCGGGGTGTCACGCTCGAGGCTCACATCTGCGAGTCGGCCGGCAGCGGCATCGGTGATGACCTGATCATGGTCGGTATCGCCGGTTATCACGGTCCCGATTACGACGACGGCGTCGATGGCCTCGAGTCGGGCGAGTCGGTCGGCAGCCAGCGGTGCATCGTAGACGCCGGGCACCGAGACGACCTCGGCGACCTCGGCTCCGGCCGACGTGGCTGCCTCGAGGGCAGCGTCTTCCATCCGTTTGGTAATCGGCCGATTGAACTGCGCGATCACCAGACCGAGCGTGGTCATACTCGAGGGGTTGGTTGGATAGGTAAAAGAGGTTCTGCTATGGACGAGGTTTTGCGAGGATGTCGCTCGACACCTCGACAGTCGAGACACCAATCACGGTCACGTGGAAATCCGTACGCCGCGTTTAGCTATTGTTGGGCGGTTCGTCCCGGTGATCGTTCGGGTTGGCGTTCTCGAGTGCCGCACTTTCTCGTTCGGTGGACCCGTGTTCGATGTCTTCTTTGCGCCGTTTTTCGTCCGCTCGTTCTCGAGCAGCCTGCTGCGCCTCGCTCAATTCCGCATCGTCGACACCGTCGGGCAATTCCGCTTGCTCCGGTTCTTCATCGGCGGCTTCCGTTGCCAGTTCGACGTCTCGTCCGTGGGTCGTCTCGTCGCTCATGTGTGCCACCACCTCGTGGGTGGCTGTGGTGAAAAAAGGGACATTGGCTTGCACACGAAATGGCGTCTTGAGGGGGAAGAAAATGTCGAGGAAATATAGTAGCCAGTGGAACGATGTACACACCTATCACGACGAAGTCAAGCGATAGGGTGTGCAATGACTTTCACTGGCTACTATAGTGTCGTTACCAGGGTTCACCGGAGGCCAGATCAATGTCGCTATCGCCCTTTTCTGAGGGGCAGATGTCGGCGAGAACACAGGATTCACAGTCTGCAGAGCGGGCCGAACAGACGGCACGGCCGTGGTCGATACAAAGGTGGGTAAACTGCTGCCATGCCGATCCGGGAATCACCGAGAGCAGATCCTGCTCGATCTGCTCCGGGTAGTTCTCTTCAGTCAGTCCGAGTCGTCGAGTGAGTCGCTGGACGTGCGTATCGACGACGATTCCCTCGACGATATCGTGCCCGTGTTGGAGCACGACGTTCGCCGTCTTTCGCCCCACGCCCGAGAGCGCGGTCAGTTCGTCCATCGTGTCCGGCACCTCGCCGTCGTGTTCGTCGACGATCGTCTGACACGCACTGCGGATGTACTTCGCTTTGTTGTTGTAGTACGTGATCGAGTTCAACGCCTCGGCGAGTTCTTCCTGTGGCGCGTTGGCGTAGTCCTCGGGCGTCCGGTAGGTTTCGAACAGCTGTTCGGTCTCGGCATTGACGCGCTCGTCCGTACACTGTGCCGAGAGCATCACCGCGATCAGCAACTCGAGGCGGTTCGAGTACCGAAGCGAAATCGTCGAATCCGGATACTCGTGTTCGAGTCGTTCGATAACTTCGGTCGCCTGCGCCGTTCGGTCCTCGAGCGGGGTTCCCATTGGCCGACCCTTTCGAGGCGGTCCATTTCAGGAATTCGATTTGGTCGAGTCTGAAGACTTCAATATGGTAGAAAGAAGAGTACTATTATTACCCTCGGGGTTCGTGTATTGAAGTGACTCTGGGGGGAGTCCGCACTGACGACAGCTATGAACGCACAGAACGAACCACTCACACTACCTGACGAACCGCACGACCGGTTCGACGAAGCGTTGCTCGATGCGTTACTCATCGAACTGAAGTCGGACGAAGGGGGAGCCAAACGGGAGGCACTCCGTCGCGCACTGAACATCGACACGACGACCAGCAACGAGGTTCGACTCGAGCACGTCGAATCGACGGTATCACAGCTCGAGGCCTACACCGATTCACTCGGCGAGTTTCTGGACGAGAACGGCACGGCAGAGACCGTACTGGCCGACGTACAGGACGGACTGGAAGCCGCGACAGCAGACATCCGTTCGCTCGAGAATAGCGTCGACGATCTCGATGCGACCGACGAGCGGCTCGCGGAACGACTCGACAGTGTCGACGAGCGGCTCGACGCACTCGAGTCATCACTCTCGACGGTCGAAGCCGAAACCGACGAGCTTCGAACCGATTTCGACGCCGCACGCGACTCACTCGAGGATTCGCTGGCCGAAATCGGGGCCACCGTCGATACGGTTCGCGACGATTTCGAAGCGCACGTCGAAACGGCCGAAATCAACCACGAAACGGTTACCGCCCGACTGGACGATCTCGAGGAACAACGAGCACGAGATCGCGATGCGTTCGAGGAACGCCTCGAAACGCTCGAAGAGCGAATCGACGATCGGACGGCGGCGCTAGAAGCCGAAATCGACGATGTCGAGGAGAGAGTCGATGACCGAATCGAGGCGCTCGAAACGGGCCTTCTCGACCGTGTCGAAACCGTCGAAAACGGTCTGATGGACGAAATCGCCGGGCTCGAGGGAGAAATCGGCGATGTCGAAGCCGACCTCGAGTGGCAGGCCGAGCGTATCGAAGGCCACGACGGCGATATCGAAGCGCACACGATGAGGCTCGAAGCCCACGACGACGATATCGGAACGCTCGAGGAGACTGCCGAAACCCTCGAGGCCGACCTTGCGAGGACGGACGAGCAACTCGAGGAAGCGACCGACGAACTCGAAGCGCTCGAGGCCGAACTCGAGGCAACAGAAGAACGAGTCGGCGACCGTCTAGGAGAGACAGCCGACGAAATCAGGGCGGCCATCGACGACCTCGAAGCCGAGTTGTGGGCCGAGTTCGAGGACGAGGTCGACGATATCGAAGCGCGAATCGAGACGCTCGAGCAGGTGACCGACGAGGCAGCCGAGTGGCGCGAGGAGTTACAGGCGGCACTTGGGTAGCCCGAGTGGTTGGTCACGGCTGCACAGGTGCGCCGAACCGTTCGGTTCGGCTCACACGTCGACGCGTAACGAAGTACTGACACCCATTTTCGGGCGATCCCGAATCGGTTTGGGAAGGGAAACCATCGGTTCGCCGACTCGAGTGCCAGGTATGCCGTGACCTTTAAGCGGCCAACACTCACTCGTGAGTGTATGAAAGCGACGGCGATGGCCCACCCGATTCAGGGGCTTATCAAATACCACGGCATGCGAGACGACATCGAACGACTGCCCTACCACGACAGTATCAGCGTCTGTACGGCACCGAGTCACACCCGCACCACCGTCGAGTTCTCGATGGACTACGACGAGGACACCTACGTCGTCGACGGCGAGGAACTCGAGGGGCGAGGATTCGACCGTCTCGAGGCAGTCGTCGAGAAGGCCCGTGGTATGTCCGACGCGGCCCACACCGTCTACCCGGTCCGCATCGAAAGCGAGAACAGCTTCCCCTCGAACGTCGGACTCGGCTCCTCGTCCTCGGGATTCGCCGCGGCCGCTCGAGCGCTCGCCGAAGCAGCCGAACTCGACGCCTCGATGCAAGAGATTTCGACCATCGCCCGTGTCGGGTCGGCCTCGGCCGCCCGATCGGTGACCGGTGCGTTTTCGCAGTTGTATACGGGGATGAACGACGACGATTGCGTCTCCCGTCGCGTCCCGAGTAACCTACACGAGGAGCTCAAGATCGTGGTCGGGCTGGTTCCCTACCACAAGGAAACCGAAGACGCCCACGACGAGGCCGCAGACAGTCACATGTTCCAGGCCCGAAACGCCCACATCCACGGTCAGATTGCGAAGATGCGCGACGCGCTGCGAAACGACGAGTTCGATGACGCGTTCGAACTGGCCGAACACGATTCGCTGAGCCTCGCGGCGACGACGATGACCGGTCCCGAGGGCTGGGTCTACTGGCAGCCGGCCACCCTGGCTATCTTCAACAAAGTCCGCGAACTCCGCGAGGAAGAGGACGTTCCGGCGTACTTCTCGACGGACACTGGTGCAAGCGTCTACGTCAACACGACAGCCGAACACGCCGAACAGGTCGAGGAAGCCATCGCCGAAACCGGCGTCTCGACGACTACCTGGGGCGTCGGTGGCCCCGCACGCCTGCTCGAGGGCGACGACGAACACCTGTTCTAACGCCTCCCAGGCCAGATTTTGCGTCACCTGTTGTGTACAGAGGGGAAGCATTGCTTCCACGCACTGACGTCACCCGAGGAACCAGCAACCGTCCCGTTCTCGAGCAGACCTATACTGCTCGAGCCCCAAATGAGGGTATGCACGTCGTCGTCCTCGGCGGTGGCTACGCCGGAGTGACACTGATGCGAGCGCTCGAGCGCGACCTGCCCGTCGACGTCGAGTTGACGCTGGTTAACGACTCACCAACGCACCTCGTCCAGCACGAACTCCACCGCGTGATTCGTCGACCATCAGTTGCGGCCGAGATCTCGATTCCCCTCACCGACTTGCTCGAGCGAGCGACGGTCCACGTCGGCGTGGTCGAATCGATCGATACCGAGAGGCGAACCGTTCACCTCGAAGATGAAACGCACCTCGAGGATGGAACGCTCACCTACGACTTCTGTGCAGTCTGTCTCGGAGCCGAAACCGCGTTCTACGGGCTCGAATCCGTGCGTGAACACGCACTCCCGTTGAAGCGTGTCGGTGATGCAACCGCGATTCGCTCGGGCGTACAGCGCGCGCTGGAAAGCGAATCCGAAACGACCGACATCGTGGTCGGCGGAGCGGGCCTCTCTGGCATCCAGGTTGCTGGCGAATTGGCAGCACTCCTCGAAGAATCGGCCCCAGAGCGCGTTGACGATGGGACGGCGAGTGTCACCCTCCTCGAGCAAGCAGCCACTGTCGCACCGGAATTCGACCGATCGTTTCAGGAGGCGACACGCGATGTCCTCGAGCGAGTCGGCGTCGACGTTCGGACCGAGAGCACCGTCACCGACGCTGGTGAATCGACAGTTACGGTCCGGTCTGCGGACGAAAACAGCCCGCGCACGCTCCGGGCGGACGTCTTCGTCTGGACCGGCGGCATCTCCGGGCAGGACGCACTCGAGGGCGAGCGACCACAGGTCAATCGCACCCTGCGCCTCGATGATCGAACGTTCGTCGTCGGTGACGCGGCGCGGGTTATCGACGCCGAGGGGGAAGCCGTCCCGGCGAGTGCCCAATCTGCGGTTCGCGAAGCGATCGTCGTTGCCGAGAGCATTCGTCGGCTGATCGAGTACGAACACCAGGGTGGCGTGTTCGAGCCGCGACTCGAGAGCTTTACGTTCGAATCGCCCGGCTGGCTGGTCAGCGTCGGTGACGACGCCGTGGCCCAGGTTGGTCCTTCGGTGTTCACCGGGGCGCCAGCGAAGGCGCTGAAAACCACCGTCGGCGTCGGCTATCTCTCATCGATCGGCTCCGTCCGTGAGGCGGTCGACCTCGTGCAGAACGAACTGTGCGCGTCCTCTCACTCGAGGCAATCCCAGTAACCCACTTTTTATCCAGGAGATAGAATTCGGAATAGTAATACGAATCGGTGCAGTATGCATCGGACGACCGATGTCCTCACTGCACGCGCTTCGTGCTGGCCTCACCGATTCCTCGTTACGGCTAGCGATCTTGGTCGGACTCACGTCCGTCCCGTTTACCGTCGCCCTCTCCTGGGAACCGGTAGCCGACGACGTCGTGGTCATCGGTGGCTCTCTGTCGGGAGCGCCGGTTCTGCTGGCAGGGTTACTCGTTGGCTACCTCTATACCGACCGGCCGACAGAAACGCGTCGGGCGGGGATCTGGGCCGGGATGGCCGGTTCGATCGGGACGATGATCGTCTTTCTGGCCAACACACTCACCAGTCTTCCTTCGGCCTCCTCGAGAATCGGCCTCGCCGGGGTGATTGCGACACCGATCGTCGTCGCAATCGGTGTTGGCTTCACCGTCGTGATTACGTCTATCAGCGCACTGTTCGGCCAGTGGATAACGACGCGTCTTCTTCGAGAGAGTGGTGAACGGAAGCCGGAGACCGCACAGAGATGGCGATACGTCCTCTTCATCTATGCGGTCATCGCCCCCGTAACGTTGATCTATGCGTTGTTAATCGCTCCACAACACGGTATTTCATTCGGGTTCTCGATAGTGAGCATGTTCGTGTTAGTCCCGCTGTCCATCGTTACGCTCGCGGGACTGTTTATCCAGATAACGACACCACCAAAGGGACCGAATACACTGGCCACCGTGTCGGTGTACGTCGGCGTACCGATCGGAGTGTGCGCACTGCTCTACATTGTAACCGGCTTTCGAGGATTCGAAGATCCGGGCCCGATAGGGCTCATCGGATTCATGATCGCACTCTGGCTGACGACGGCTCTGTATCTCGCGAGCAGCGACCGGACACCGATCACGGCGTGAACGAGACCGCACTCACGTCCAGGAATCGAGCCCCGTCTGCACGACGCTCGCCTCGATCCGCTCGAAACCGCGCTCGACTTCCCCGGCATCGACGCCCCACTCGTCGACGACGTACTGTCTGGCCGACTCGAGGTCCGGTTCGAGGCTCGTCTCGAACTCGTACTCGTCGGTCACGTTCGGGTCGCGAAACAGCTGTCGGACCCGGTCGCCGTGTTCGATGTGGTCACCGCGAGCCTCGAGTACGCTCCAGAGGTCACCGTGTTCGCCAATTTCAGAGAGTGCCGTCTTGGGTCCGATTCCGCGAATTCCCTCGTTGAAGTCCGTCCCGATCAGGATGGCCGCGTCGATCAGTTGCTCGAGCGTGAGGTCGTGAGCCGTGAGCGTCGCCTCGAGGTCCATCAGTTCGGGGTCGCCCTTACTGGTCAGTTGCCTGAGCGTGTACGGGGCGCCAAAGAGGAGTGCGTCGTAATCTTCTGACCCGACGTAGTCGGCGTCGCCGCGTTTGACCATGTGTGCCGCCTGAGCTTCACCCTCTGCGGGCGCTTCGACCACCGGCACGTCGAGCAGTTCGAGCAGTTCGCGGCTGGTCTCCTGAATCGTTGGCGTCAGCCGCTGGGTTCGAGATTCGAGTTGGGCGATAGCGACGGTGTCACCCTCCTTTCGGGCCCGTTCGAGTTGTTCCTCGTACACCTCGCGTTGTTCGCGCCGATCTGCGATTTCGTCGGCTTTCAGTTCCGAGGGGCCGCCGTCGAACACCATCACCGGGACGATATCGTGTTCGAAGAACTTCGGCAATCCCTGGATGATTCCGATCAGGTTCGCGACTTCAGTGCCATCGTCGGTCGTGTACTTCTCGCTCGAGGTCCACTTGACCGTCGTCGTCAGATAGCGATAGAGCCAGTTGTGTGCGTCGACGGCGACGACACCCTCGATATCTTCGAACGGCACGTCCTGGATGACGGCGATATCACGAAGTGCTGCGTTTCCCATTGGAAGTTCCTTGGGGCGAGAGGGTTTGAAAGGTTGTGTTCGCCGTTGGCGTGGTGGGGCCGTTTCTGTCCACCCCGATTACGTCGAACGTGACGGCGGGCCGTTCTCGAGGCGACGCTCGAGGAAGCGACGTTCGTCCGGAGACCGATCGCGGTCCTGTGATCGAAACTGCTCGAGACCGTCGCGATAGTGGGCGAGAAGGCGGTCGTCGACCCCGGCTGAGGGAGACAGCTCCGTGCCCGTCGCAGGAGGCGAGACGGGATGGACCAGAATCAGTTCGGCCAGCCCTGTGGTCTCACCGGTGAACGTAAACCCGGCTTTCCAGAGAGCGTCGTACGCAAAGGGGTTGTTGACGGCGATTTGTAAGCTGCCGTAGCCACGCTCGAGTGCCAGGTCGCGCACGCGAGAGATGAGTTCTGGTCCGAGCCCTTGGCCTCGAAACTCGCTGTCGACGGTGACGTAACGGAGCCACAGCGTCGACGCGTCGGTTCGGTCTTCGTTGAACGCCACCGCGGCCAGTACGGCCGTCGCGTACGGAAGCTCCCGAACTGGCGTCGAACCGGTGTTACTCGAGGGAACCGACTTCCCCTCCCGTTTGAGCACGGCCTTGCCCGTGTTCGACATGACGAACTTTCCAGCGTAGCTGAAGCGTCGATAATCGAGTCGGAGCGTCGGCCCATCGGCTGGCCAGCCAAGCAGTTCGAACTCGACGGCGGGTGTCGGAACCACGAGTGGATTATAGCGGCCGTGAGCCTAAGTGTGGTGGACGACGAACGCGATTGTATCGATTTGTGGAAGACCTGAGTGGTTCGTCAAGCCTGAACGTGTGACGGAGCACTCCAGACACTCGAGTGGAGACGGGGCCGCCCGAGTGTCCCGATAGGTCCACGAATCACCATTACACTCGCTCGAGCGTCACCGAATTCGCCTCGTAATCCTCGACGAACGCGCCTTTCCCACCGACCGTGACGATTGTGTCCTCGTCGTCTTCGCTCTCGAGTTCGAGGATGAGCGCGTTTTCGACGGCGAAGGTGTCACGCGTTGGCTCGAGTAGGCTCTGTCGAACGCCGACGAGTTGCCCTTCGATGGTAGCGTATTCGTCCGTTCGAACCGGGCGTGCTTCGGCCCGAACGAGGATGTCGTGGCCCGCCTCGAGGTGAAGCGTCGACTGGAGCACGCCGTGACGGAAATCGGTGTAGGTCCGCGGGAGGACGTCCGGTTCGGTGACGTACACCTGTTCGGCCATCGGCCAGTAGTTCCCGAAGAACGAACCGACGATGATGGGGACCAGCTGGGCCTGCGAGATGGCGATTCCCTGTTTGCCGGAGTTCGACCGAACCAGCATCTCATTCGGCGCGAAGAGTCCGAGGTGCTGGTCAGCGGTCACTATCAGCGGAGCGTTTTCGCCCCAGCTACGGGCGATACTCGCAAGTCCCGAAAAACGTGATTCCGGAAGGGAGTCGTCACCCGTCACCAGTAAAATGACCATGACGCCGCGATCGACCGTCGCCTCGAGTGCGTCTTCGATTTCCTCGAGTAAGGCGGCTGGTACCGAGAGCGTTACCTCCTCCTCGGCCCGCTCGAGCAGTTGGGTGATCCGCTTCATGATCGTCGTCCGTGTCTTGATCACCTCGAACTCGCGCTCCTGTTCGGAGACGTTGCCGTAGCGGTTCTTGAGTTCTGGCTCGAGCGACTCGAGATCCGTCGTCAGTGCCGCGATAACTTCATCGGGCGGGTTGGCCCGGATCGTGGTCGGAACGGCGTGATCGATGACGTCGACGAAGCCGCGTTCGTCGAGTTTTTCGCTCACGCTGTAGACGTACCGTTTGGAGACACCGGCGTCATCCGCAACCGTGCTCGCTTTCGCCTCACCGTGTTCGAGAATCGTGAGATAGGTATCCACCTCTTTTTCGGACAGCCCGAGTTGCCGAAGGCGGTCCGAGAGCGTCGAATCATCCATACAATGAGTACATGATTCAGATGCAATGAGTGTTCGGACCAGCTGCCGACAATTCGTGCAGACCACCCTGGTAATCGTCGCGCTCACGGATTGGTACTCGAGTGGACACAGACAGCTCACTCGAGTCTACACCATGCCAAACCGTGAACTAATTTTACAACAAATTTTTGTACCCACCGTTCCTGGTGAGAGACAATGACACTCCGCGCTGCGCTGGACGACTACAAACAACACCGGGGTTCGGAGACGCTCTTTCCCGGTGAGCGTCGGACGACGACGGGCCGGTTTTCAGGACTCGCTGGCCGTACGCTTCACGTCGGCCGTGACGGTTCGCTTCGTGATTTCTCGTATCCACTCACTGGACGGTACGGTATCGATCGCTCCCGATTTGGGGTTCGCATCGACGGCGAGGTCACCTGGCTCGATACCGTCACGGCCAGCACACAGCGCTACGTGGGTGCAACCGCACTCGTCGAGACGACCTTCGAAACCGAGGCGTTCACACTCGAGCGACTGGACGTGACCCTCGAAGACACCCACGTCACCCACGTCACGGTGACCGAAGGCGAGCCGGATGCACTCGCCGCCTTCGTCTCCTTCGCTCCGGGCGGGCGCGACGAGCGAATCGGCCAACTCGTCTACGACGAACCGGGTGTCGTCGAGGTCTACCACCGTGACGAACACGACTTCCTGGCGAGTGCGCCGACGTTCGAATCGGTCGCCGGGCAGTTGCCAGAACGGCTGGCCGACGTCCTCGACGGGGCACCAGCGACGTATCCGAACGGCGGCGAAACCGGCCAGTACGAAGACGGACGCCTCGGCGGCTACGTGCTCGGGTTCGTCCCGTTCGATGACGGCAGCGCGACCGTCGTTTCACAGGTGACCGAGCGACCCGAGTCGGCGAAAGTTGTCGCCGAACTGTCCGATCAGGCCGCTCGACTCGACAACGAGGCGACGCTTCGGGAAATCGCACCCCGCATCGAGACGGGCATCGACTGCCAGACGGTCGTCGACGACCTGCGCGTCCTCTCGGTGCTCTCGAGCGCCCGCGGCAGTCGCATGGCCGGTCCCGACTTCGACCCGCACTTCGAGTACTCCGGTGGCTATGGCTACACCTGGTTCCGCGACGACGCCGAAATCGCCCGCTTCCTGCTCGAGACGGACGCCGAGTTCGACCTCGGCCTCGAGCCCCAGCACGAACACAGCGCCGCGTTCTACGCCGACGTCCAGCTCGAGGACGGCACCTGGCCACATCGGGTCTGGCCGGACGACGGCACCCTCGCCCCCGGCTGGGCGAACGACCGGCTGGGCGGTGAGGGCATCGACTATCAGGCAGACCAGTCCGCGAGCGTCCTCTCGTATCTGGCCGCCTACGCGGAAACGAGCGAAAAGCGCCGCCACGAAGTCGAACCCGTCGTCGAACGCGCAATCGAAGGGCTCGACGAGACGCTGGCCGACGATGGGTTGCCCATCGCCTGCCAGAACGCCTGGGAGAACATGGCCGGTCGATTCGTTCACACCGCCGCAACCTTCTTACACGCCTACGCCTCGGTTGCGCGTGCCCCGTTCGACACCGACCTGCGCGAGCACAGTGCCGAACAGGCCCGTCGCGTCTACGAGGGATTGGACACGCTCTGGGATACCGACCGCGGTATCTACGCGCTGCGCGAACACGATGGGAACCTCGACACGCGCCTGGACTCGAGTTCGTTCGCGCTGGTGGACGCCCACGTCGCCTACGCCGAAATCGGACCCATCGAAGACGAGCGGCGAGAACGGCTCCGACAGCACGTCGATACAACGCTCGAGGGGCTTTACCGGGAAACTGACGCAGTTGCCGGCCTCATTCGCTTCGAAGGCGACGACTGGCGAACCCGAACGCAGGTCGACGAGAAGATATGGACCGTGTCGACGGCCTGGGGAGCGAACGCGACGGCCGCCTTCGCAACCTTCCTCGAGGACGAGAGCTACTACGAGCGCTCGCGGGAGTTGCTCGGCGAGTTGCTCCCCGACGGGAGCCTCTGTCTCGAGAACGGCTACCTGCCCGAACAGGTATTCGACGATGGGACGCCCGACAGCGCAACCCCACTCGGGTGGCCCCACGCGTTGCGGCTCGCGACGGTTGCGCATCTCGAGTCCGTCGGTGAGTTGCAAACATCGATTTCTGCAGACGACGCCGAGGTTCTGCTCGAGTAACAGCGATTCCGGGATTCCTGAGTCCGCTCCCAACCGTCGACTCGTAGGTGATTTCGAGCGGCAACGCCTGCGTTACCCCACGGGTTGGGAAGCTACTGAGCAGTTAGTCAACGCTTGACGGAGGACGGAGACTCGAGTGGCCACGGCTCGCCTCACGTCTGTCGATATGTGAAGAATTACTGAGCGAGAAGAGACGAAAACGAATCCCCTTAGGGCTCGGGTGCTGGCGCTTCTGCCTCGTCGGCCTCGAGCAACGAAACGCCCGTGTCCGCATCGAACAGTCGAATCTTCGATTCGTCGAACGTGATCTCGATTGGGTCACCGATACCCGGCTTCACGTCCGCGTTCACGCGAGCGATAAATCCTTCCTGAATCTCGAGATAGAGGTAGTTATCGCTGCCGACCGGCTCGAGGACGTCGACGCGCGTCTGGATACCGTCTTCGGACGGCTCAGCCGGATAGATGTCCTCCGGGCGAATCCCGAGTGTGACTTCCTGGCCGTCTTCGACCACGATGTTGTCGGCGTATTCTCGAGAGAGCGAGTATCGGAAGGCTTCACCGTCGGTCAAGACGAGCGAGTTACCCGAGGCACGGGCGACGACGTCCATGAAGTTCATCGACGGCGAGCCCACGAAGCCTCCGACGAACTCGTTCGACGGGTTCTCGTAGACGTGGGTTGGCGCGCCGATCTGCTGGAGTTCGCCGTCCTCGAGGATGACGATTTTGTCCCCCATCGTCATCGCCTCCTCCTGGTCGTGGGTGACGTAGACGGCGGTGATACCGAGTTCGTCCTGAAGGCGCTGAATCTCGGCGCGCATCGTCGTTCGCAACTTGGCGTCGAGGTTCGAAAGCGGTTCGTCGAACAGAAAGAGTTTGGGTTCTCGGACGATCGCTCGACCGAGCGCAACGCGTTGTTTCTGGCCGCCAGACAGCTCGTCTGGTTTCTGGTCGAGCAGTTCCCCGATGCCCATCATCTCGGCTGCCCACTGAACTTTCTCCTTGCGCTCTTCTTTCGTGAGATCCGTGCTCATCCGGAGGCCGAATTCCATGTTCTGGAACACGGTTTTGTGTGGGTATAGCGCGTAGTTCTGGAACACCATCGCGATGTCTCGCTGGCGCGCACTCTTTTTCGTCACGTCCTCCCCGTCGAGGTAGATCGAACCGGAGGTCGGTTTCTCGAGACCAGCGATCATTCGAAGCGTCGTCGTCTTCCCACAGCCGGAGGGGCCGACGACAGTGACGAACTCACCGTCTTTCACGTCGAGGTTGACGTCGTCGACGGCGACGATGGTTCCTCGGTCGAACTCCTTTCGGAGATTTTCAACTTGCAGACTCGCCATTTACTAGGTGTGGGTCAATCGCACATATAATTCTTTTCCTCATTTTCGAACGTGTGATGCACTATTTCGTAGTACTTTTATGCAGAGGGGATCCACACTGGATACTCCACTCACCGCCGACCTGACACCGAACCGCTACGCGTTCGGGATACGATGCCGGCACAAATCCTCCAAGGCTCCCGCTCGATAACGGCGTCCCCGAGGATCGAACCGACGACGAGTACGTCCCCATCCGGACCGGCTCGAGCGAAGTGTGACTCGAGACTGGGGTCAACGAGAACGGACAGTTACGCCTCGAAGTACTGGAAGGGAGGGTCGGCTTCGAATCATCCCGCTCGAGTCGGGCGTGGACACTGAACCCTTCGGACGACGACGATACTCGGTTGAAGGGCGACAGCGGCCCACATATGTCAATGGTTCCCACCCACATCCAAAGGACTAAATAGGTGAAGTTATAATTCATCACGTATTCACCATGGCAATGGATAGAAGAACGTTGGTGAAGTACCTCGCAGGTGCATCAGCAGCCGGTGCCCTTGCAGGATGTATTAGTACCGAAGACCCCGACGACGACGGTAACGGGGGCAATGGTGGGAACGGTGGTGACGACGACTCCCAGGAATACGAAGAGGACGAAGACTGGCCAACCGTTGAGCCCGAAGGCGTCTCCGGAAACGCCGAAATCTGGCACTCGCTGTCGGAAGGCGAGCAGGCCGACTTCGAAGGCAACATCGACCAGTTCAACGGCGACTACGACGTCACCGTCTCGGCTGACGAAATCGCCGAACTCGAAGAACAGATCACTGCCTCGATTCCAGCAGGTGAAGGCCCCGAGATGCACATGTGGGCTCACGACTGGGCCGGCCGCGACTACGAGGCCGGCTTCCTCAGCGACCAGAGCGACCGTCTCCGCATAGACCTCGAGGAGTACTTCGTCCCCGGTGCGGTCGACGCCGCACAGTACGACGGTGCGACCATCGGTCTCCCACACGCAGCCGAGACCGTCGGCCTGATCTACAACAAAGACTACGTCGACGAGCCACCGGAAACATTCGAGGAGATGCAAGAAATCATGGACGAGCACCACGACCCTGCAGAGGGAACGTACGGGCTCTCCTACCCGCTCGACCCGTACTTCTACAGTGCGTGGGTGCACGGCTTCGGTGGTTATTACTACGACGACGACAGTGGCGAACTGGGCCTGACGAACGAAGAGAGTATTCGCGGCTTCGAGTTCATCAAAGAGGAACTGTTCGAGCCGTACATGGCCGCCGACTACGAGTACGACGCACAGGCATCCGTGTTCCTCGAAGGGAACGCCCCGTTCGCGTTCAACGGCCCGTGGTTCGTCGGGGACGTGACCGACTTCGAAGTCGGCACGGCACCGTGGCCGGAAGTCAATGGCCACACGCCGAGCCCCTACTCCGGGTTCCAGCTCATGTACTTCACGTCCGAAATGGACGAAGACGAAGAGCGCGCCGACGCCGCAGTCGCATTCGCCGAGTGGTACACCTCGAACACGGCAATCGTTTCCCAGATGGCCGACCAGCACGGTTTCATTCCGGTCCACAATGCGTTCGTCGAGGACGACGACGAAGCCGACGAACTGCCGGATGCAGTGCAAGGATTCGCCGGCGCCGTCGAGCAGGGTATCCCGATGCCGGCCAGCCCGGAGATGAACCAGGTCTGGGAACCAACCGAAGACGAATTCATCGCGTACCTCACCGACAGCAAGTCGATCGAAGACGCGATGGAAGACGCCGAAGCACGCATCCGAGACGCCTGGGACTAACACCGAACCAATGAGTCTTTCTTCAGCCGAATCGCGCAAGCGCTACGAGGAGCTACTGCCAGGGCGCGTTAACGAGTGGATGGAACGAAACGGGGCCGGCTTGCTCGTATTGCCGGGTCTGCTTTTGTTCTCCATTTTCATGTTCTTCCCGCTGGCATACACGTTCTACCTGTCACTGACCAACGCAGAGCCAACGAACGTGTTCGCTGGTGACGGCCTTCGTGGCGACGAAGAGTTCGTCTTCACCGAAGTGCTCGGACTCCAGTTGCCGATTGCCAACTACGTCGACGTCCTTTCGGACCCGGCCTTCTGGAACTCGATCGGCGTCACCTGGCTATTCGTCGTCGCGAGCGTCGGGCTAAAAGTCGCGTTCGGCATCGCGCTTGCGATGGTACTGACGAGCGATCGGATCCGAGGGAAGCGTTACCTCCGGTCCATCGTGATAATTCCGTGGGCACTCCCGCCGATTTTCACCATCACAATCTGGAGCGGTGTCTTCAGCTCTGCACGATTCGGCCTGGCGAATCAGTTCCTCATCTGGCTCGGCTTCGCCCCGCAGGCGTTCTTTACCGACCGATGGCTCGCGTTCACCACCTATCTCATCACGGAGATGTGGCTCGCGTACCCGTTCATGGTCATCATTACCGTGAGCGCACTCCAGGCCGTTCCCGAGGAACTCATCGACGCCGCGAAAGTCGATGGTGCCGGCTACTTCAGTCGGTTCCGTGCAGTAACCGCACCGGCGATCAAACGACCGGTGATGTTCGCCGGTATTCTGACCGCTGCCGCGTCGTTCCAGCAGTTCCTGATCCCCTACGTGTTCAACCGCGGGGGCCCAGGACGTGATAACGAACTCATCATCCTGTACGGCTACCGTGAAGCGTTCAACTTCAACCAGTACGGGGCCGGGGCCGCAATTATGCTGACGGCAGTCCTCTTTATCGCGATGTTCATGCTGGTCGCCGTCTGGAAGGGAGACCTCGCAGAAGGGGTGAGCAACTGATGTTGGGAGATATTGTCGGAAAGAAACTCAAAAAGGACCTCTCGACGGCAGTCAACAAGCCTCGAGAGTGGCGTGCGGAACTCGAGTACACCATCGAAGGGATACAGCGTGGAATTATCGATCCCAAAGACGTCGCCAAGACGGTGCTCTCGACGCTCGCCGTCTTCGCGTTCGTCTTCGTACTGTTGTTACCCGTCTACTGGATCCTCATGATCGCCCTGCAGGGCGAAGGAGCGACCCTGTACTCGACGGACAGCGCCGGTCTGGTCCCGACGGAGTTCAACCTCGAGGCCTTCATCTGGGTAATCGGCGATATCGCTATTCCCGCGAAGGTCGTCGGAATCAGTATCCCGTTCCTGGGCGAGTTCTTCCTCTCCTGGCCGCGGATCGTGTTCTTCGACTCGAGTCCGTACGTGGATTCGACGTCGAACTTCCCACGATACTTCGTCAACAGCATGGTTGTCGGCTTCTTCACCGTCGTGATCGCCCTGTCGGTCGTGATTCCGGCGTCCTATGCGCTCTCGCGACGGCAGTTCGCCGGCCGCATGAAGCTGCTGTACGGCTACATCCTGTTTACGCAGGTTGGCGGCGGGCTTGGCATCGCTGGCTTGATCGCTCTGTACACGATCTTCGTGAGCTTCGGTGTCGCGAACAATCGGCTGGTGCTTGCCGTCTACTACGCAGCGCTGGCCGTGCCGTTTAACACCTGGCTGTTGAAGACGTATATGGACTCGATACCGGTCTCCTACGAGGAGGCCGCGATTATGGACGGTGCATCCCCCTTCCGTGTCGCCTGGGAAGTCGTCTTGCCACTCGCAAAGCCCGGTCTGGCGACCATCCTGATCTTCATCTTCCTCACCGGCTGGATGGAGTTCATCGTGGCACAGCTGGTGTTGCGCCCCGAGAATTACACGCTCCCGGTTGGCCTGTTCATGCTGGTCGACACCTACTCGGTGCCGTGGGGGCAGTTCTCGGCGTTCGCACTGGTGTACGCCTCACCCATTGTCTTCGTCTATCTGTTTGCCCAGCGCTACATCGAGGCCGGTCTCTCCTTCGGCGGCGTCGAAGGGTAACCCCCTCGATAGCCAGTGTTCTTCTTTCGAAACGCTCCCGTTGAGCCTGCCGTCCCGCAATTTCTGACCTTCTGCAGCCAACAGATATAACACCGTCTGTAGTGTGCAATGTAGGTATGGCCATCTCTCGAGCAGCCGTCCACCACCGCCCGAAGAGTAACTACGCCTACGCGTACGACGAGTCGACCGTCCACATCAGACTCCGCACCGAACGCGGCGACCTCGAGGACGTGACGTTACTCTACGGCGACAAGTACGACTGGCCAGACAGCGCCAAACGCGTTTCGATGGAGCGCCTGGGTCACGACGAGACGTTCGATTACTGGCAGGCAACGGCCACCCCTCCCTACCGACGGCTGTGTTATGCGTTCGAACTCGAGGCGCCGGACGAATCGCTGTGGTTCACCGAGTGGGGGTTCGAACCGGTGACGGGTTCAGTGCCCGAACGGGAAGAAAACGGCACGTTACACTTTTTCGAGTATCCGTTTCTCAATTCAGCCGATATCAACGACCCACCCGAATGGGCGAACGACGCCGTCTTCTATCAGATTTTTCCCGAGCGGTTCGCCAACGGCAATCCCGACCTCGACCCCGAAGGCGTCGAAGAGTGGGGCGAGCAGCCAAAACGAGACAACTTCTTCGGCGGCGACCTCCAGGGGATCATCGACAATCTCGAGTACATCGACGACCTCGGTGTGACGGCGCTGTATCTCACGCCCGTCTTCGAGTCGACGTCGAATCACAAGTACAATACGACGGATTATCGCACCATCGACCCGCACTTCGGTGACCAAGAAACCCTCAAAACGCTAGTCGATGCAGCCCACGAGCGTGACATCCGTGTGATGCTCGATGCCGTTTTCAACCACTGTGGCAGGCAGTTCGAGCCGTTTCAGGACGTGCTCGAACACGGCGAAGACTCCGAGTACGCTGACTGGTTCCATATCCGGGAGTTTCCCATCGAATTCGAGCCGAAACCCAGCTACGACGCGTTCGCGTTCGAACCGTACATGCCGAAGCTCAATACCGAAAATCCGGAGGTCAAATCCTATCTGCTCGAGGTCGCCACCCACTGGATCGAGGTCGCAGACATCGACGGCTGGCGACTCGACGTGGCAAACGAGGTCGACCACCAGTTCTGGCGAGAGATGCGCCAGGCGGTCACGGCGATCAAGCCGGAGGCGTACATCCTCGGTGAGATCTGGCACGACTCGAGTGCCTGGCTCCGGGGCGACCAGTTCGATTCGGTGATGAACTATCCGTTCAGTTACACCGCCTACGACTTCCTCGCAACCGACGAGATCGACGCCAGTACCTTTGCCGAAAAGAACACCCGATTCCAGGTTCGGTATCCCGAACAGGTCAACGAAGTGCTGTTCAACCTGTTGAGCAGCCACGATACTCCGCGAATGCTCCATCGCTGTGACGGCGACGAACAACGGCTTCGGCTGGCGTTTTTCTTGCAGCTCACCTCGCCAGGGACGCCCTGTATCTACTACGGCGACGAAATCGGCATGACTGGTGGCCAGGACCCCGACTGCCGACGCACGATGATCTGGGACGAGACGAAACAAAACCGTGACCTCCGAGCGTTCGTCTCGCAACTCGTTCAGTTGCGCCACGACCACCGTGCGCTCAGACGTGGCCGGGTTCGGTTCGTCCAGGAGGCGTGTACTGAAGCCTTGCTCGTCTACCAGCGCTTCCTCGACGATGACGCTGATACCTACACCGTCGCGCTCAACAGGGGAAGCGACCCCGTCCACCTGTCGGTGCTCGAGGAGGGTGCAGAACTGCTGTGTGCCGCAGGAACTGAGAGCGAGTTCGAAGAAGGCGAGTGGACCGTACCGGCCACCAGCGCTGCGGTGTGGCGACACGGCGGTTGAGCAGGCAGCAACACGCGGAGGCGTTTTGCTGAGATTTCGACCTCTAGAAGACGATTTTTGCCCATATCTACGGAAAAGAGAAACCGGGGCAAGCGACTCGAGTGATGGTTACCCAGGATAAGCGACTCGAGTGATGGTTAGACGCCAGCGAGCACGAGTGCGTCGACCAGAATCGCGATCAGTACCGCCCCGAGGAACGCGTTCGACGCGTGGAACGCACGGAACGCGGCCCGTTCAGTTTGTTCGAAGTGCAAGTCGACGGCGAACCAGAGGAAGATGCCGCCAAACAGGACGACCGTGGCAGCGTACAGCGCGCCGAGGTCGGTGAGCCAGACCAGCCCGGTCGCCCCCACGAGCGTCGCCGCGATGTAGTACAGGATGTGCTTTCGCGTGACGGTTTCGCCGCGAACGACGGGTAACATGGGGAAGCCACCTCGAGCGTAGTCGTCCTGGTAGGCAAGCGCCAGGTTGTAAAAATGCGCAGGTGTCCAGAGGAAGATCAAGGCGGCGAGAGCCAGTCCGGGCAGTCCGATCTCGTTGGTCACGGCCGCCCAGCCGATGAGCGCCGGCAGCGCTCCAGCAGCGCCGCCGAGTACCGTGTTCTGTACCGTGTTGGGTTTGAGGACGAGCGTGTAGATAACGCTGTAAAAAACGATGGCGACGAACCCGAGGGCGGCCGCGAGCAGGTTGATCGTCAGAAACACCGACATCGAGGCAGCCGTCAGGAACAGGCCGAACAGCAACGCGTTTCGGACAGGAATCAGGTCGGTCGCCAGCGGTCTATCGGCCGTTCGTGACATCTGCTGGTCGACGTCCCGTTCGAGAACGTGATTGAACGTGCCCGAAGCACCGATTGCGAGTACCCCGCCACCGAGTGTCGCGAGGATAGTCGATTGGCTCAGATCCGGCCCCGCAGCCAGCGCCATACCCGCAGCAGCGACCAGGCACAACAACCACATCAGTCGTGGCTTCATCATCTTGAAATAGGCGAACGCGGTGAGTTTCACGCGTTCGAGGCCACCCTCCGGAACGACTCGCGGGGTTCCTGACGCGGTCGGGTCGATCGGTTCGGGCGAACTATCGATAGCGTCGTCATCGCTCCCGGTAGCGATCTCGAGGTCCCACGCCAGCGCGAGAATGACGAGCGTAAAGATACTGACGCCGAGTGCGAGGTGGAGACCGGGGACGATAGCCTGTGGGCCGCCGAGTGCGGTCATGGCACCGACGCCAACTTGCACCGCGTACAGGGCAACCGAGGCGACAAGAGCCAGTGTCACGCGACGCGTAACGTCACCGAAGATAGCCATTACCGTGATCCCAACGAGAAGCAGTCCGACGAGGACGGCAGCGAGGCGGTGTCCCCAGGCGATGGCCAGTTCGGTCTGACTCAGCGCAGTCGGGGCTGCACAGCCCGGCCAGGTACCACAGGCCCCGGCGGCGTCCGTAATCGAGGTCGTCGCGCCGATGATAATCAGCAAATACACGCCGAGTGCGGTCGCCGTCAACGTGGCTGCGAACCGTGGGCGTGTCCGGACGGGGGGCAAAAACGGCGACTGCGACATCTAGATAGGGGTTCGGCTGCGTGTACTTAGGGCTCCCGCTTTCGGCCGCCACTACGCCCCAGAGAATTCACCAGACGCCTCGGGCCCAGGGGCCACGAGGGATCGATGGCGCCAGGTCTTTCACCGCTCCGGAGAACAGTTCGCGTATGTTGCCTGAAAACTGGTATCGAACGAAAGGATCCGACCGATGGGGGACAGGCCCATGAGTTGGCTCGTTATCATCGGCGCCCTGTTGGTCGCAAGTGGTGTCATCGGCGTTCGAATGGCCCCAAAGATGGTCGAAGCACAAAAAGAGCGAGGGAAGATGCCACTCGAGAACGACGCGGTAACTGACGCCGATCGTGAGCGAGTGATGCGTGGGTCAAGTGTCCTGATTACCCTCATCGGCTTCGGACTGATCCTGTTTGCTATCCTGTAGCGACTTACTTTCGTCGTCGAAAGAAAAGCAAAACACTGCTCCAACCGGACGTTGCGGAATCCGTGCGAACCTGTTGACGATGCGCGCGAGTCAGGTGCAAGACGGTAACGTAACTGAGGACAGAAAGCACCAGTGCGATGATGACGTTGCCGATGAGCACGAGTTGGACGATAGTGATGATCGTCTCGAGTGAGCTGTGTGTCGAGGGAACTCTCGGTTCCGTCCCAAAGAGAAACGCGCCAACCTGATAGCTCGCTATATACACCACCGGTTTGATAATCGGGTTCAACACGACGACGGACGCGAAGATTGCTGGTTTGCTAACCCAGGACCACCAGTAAATAAACACGAAAAACAATCCGATTCCGAGCCCACCGCTGGGCATCGCCGTAATGAAAATGCCAATCGCAAAACTCAGCGCAATCTCGTGTGGAGTATGTTCTTCTCGAAATGCCGCGAGTAATGCCCGTCGAACGCGATCACGGTAGAGAGCGAGACGGTCGCGGATCATCTAAGTGTCGACCGAATCTGTGCCTCGAGACAGCAAAAGGGTGTCGACACATGTTGACATCCTCCTCGCGTGAACGCGGAGGAATCCTGAGTCAAGCGAATCGAAGATTCGCGTACGTCGCAAACCTCCGGTTTGCTCAGCGTTGGAGATTTCAGGTTTGCAGTTCCGCCGAACCCCAGTACGGTGAGAATCCGTGTGGGGTTCACGGACTGTGGCGGGTGGGACTGCTGGGAGTGCCAAGCCCCCGGTACTCCTATCCTCCATCGTGTACGGACTCCCGAAGTTGTTTTTGCCTTGGGGAGTCCATCAGACTTCGACAGACTTGGAGTTACTTTCTGTGGTGCTTTCGAGCAGTCAGGCACTGTATCGGTTCATTATAGGAACCGACCGTTCACCCAACTGGTTCCGATTACTGTCTCATTGCTTGGGGCGGACAGGCCGCCATCGTAGGACTAGTGGGAATCGCTCCGTTCCCAGCCTGATTCCTACCTATAGGTAGGATTGCCTGTCACTTTAACTTACGGATAGTCAATCTCAGCGTGGCTATTGCAGCGTAGATTGACTCCGAGTTGTCGGATTCATCCTGCGGCTGAAGCCGCAGGTATTCTCCTTGACCTTTATAACTACTGCCGATCAGGGGAACGTACCACCCTCTTCGAAGGCATTGACGACCCGCTGGATCGCCACGACGTAGGCTGCCGTCCGGAAGTTGTCGATGTCGTGGGCTTCGTACGTGCTTGTAAGGTCGTCGAAGGCGTTACAGATGATCGTCTCGAGTTCCTCGTTGACGCGTTCTTCGCTCCAGTAGAAGCGCTGACGGTTCTGCACCCATTCGAAGTACGAGACGGTGACGCCGCCAGCGTTGGCCAGAATGTCCGGGATGACGTGAACGCCGCGTTCGGTCAGCACATCGTCAGCCTCCGGAGTCAACGGACCGTTTGCAGCCTCTGCGATAACATCGGCCTGGACATCCTCAGCCAGAGCCCCGTCGATGGCGTTCTCGAGCGCAGCGGGAACGAGCAAGTCGACATCGAGAGTCAGCAGCTCCTCGTTTGTGAACGCTTCGTCGGCATCCTCGTAATCAGAGACAGTGCCGGTTTCGTTTTTGAAGGTCTTGACGGCCGCCGTGTCGAAGCCGTCCTCGGCGTAGATGGCTCCACTCGAGTCCGAGACGGCGACGACCGTCGCCCCGATATCTTCGAGCAGGTTGGCAGCGATCCAGCCAGCGTTACCGTACCCTTGCACGGCCACCGTCGCACTCTCGATCGGTTTATCCAGGTATTTGAACGCTTCCCGTGCGGCGAGCATCGTCGACCGGCCGGTCGCCTCGACGCGCCCTTCACTTCCGCCGGACTCGATGGCTTTCCCCGTGATAACCCCCGGTTCGGTCGTGTTTTCGAGCAGTTCGTACGTGTCTTTGATCCAGTTCATCTCGCGCTGGCCGGTGTTGACGTCCGGGGCGGGGATGTCTCGGTCTTCGCCGATAAACGGCCGTAACTCCGTTGCAAACGCTCGTGTGAGTCGCTCGATTTCGCTTTCAGAGTACGCCGCAGGATCGATAACGATGCCGCCTTTTCCGCCCCCGTAGGGGATGTTTACGACCGCACATTTGTAGACCATCCACCCCGAGAGCGCCTTCACTTCGTCGCGGGTGACCCCCGGATGGTATCGAATTCCCCCCTTGTACGGGCCTCGGTCACCGTTGAACTGGGAGCGAAACGCTTTGAATCGCTCGAGTGTCCCATCGTCAAGTTCGACTGATAAGTTGGTTTCGAGGACGCGCTCGGGGTGTTTGAGACGGTCGAGCACGTCCGGTTCGATATCGAGATGGAAAGCAGCGCTGTCGATTTGTGACTGGAGACTCTCGAACGGATTCGCCTTCCCGGACATAGTGCGCTATTCTCTTGAGTGTACTAAAAGGGCGTCGGATACCCGAAATACTGTACGAATCTGACTCGTTTAGCAAAGTCATCGGTTAGCACTGACAACCCCCTGCTGATGGAAATCACGAACCGTCGTTGGCAGCCGCCGCTCGCTCGAGAATGCGTTCGGCCTGGGCGATCAGTGGGGCATCGATCATCTGGCCGTCAACTTCGAAGACCCCTCGTCCCTCCGCGTCGGCGGCCTCCTTCGCCGCCATCACATTTTTCGCCCACTCGCGTTCGCTCTCGTTGGGCGTGAACGCCTCGTTTATCGGCTCGACCTGTGCGGGGTGTATCGCCATCTTGCCGTCGTAACCCAACTGTATCGCAAATTCGGTCGCTTCGATGAGGCCTGCCTCGTCACCGAAGTCAGTGTAGACCGTGTCGATGGCGTCACACCCGGCAGCCGCGGCCGCGATGACGACCCGTTCGCGAGCGTACAGCACCTCGAGGCCGTCATCGGTCCGTGTCGCCCCGATATCCGCGGATAGGTCCTCGGCACCGAACACCAGCGCCTCGACGGCCGAGTGAGCGGCAATCTCGGGTGCAGCGAGGACGCCAGCGGCCGTTTCTATCAGCGCAAAAATCGGCACCTGTGGGACTTTCGGTGTGAGGTCGGCAACCACCTCGGCCACCTCACTCCCGGCCTCGACTTTTGGAACCATCACGGCGTCGAGACGGAGGCCGGTGGCCACATCATCGTTCGAGTCATCCACCTCGAAAAGTGCTTCGAGATCAGCAGACGCGATCGTCGACGGTGCGTTCACTCGTACACAGACCGTGCAGTCGGGATCGAACTCGGGATCGGTGAGGACGTCGCGGACGGATTGTCGAGCCGTCTCCTTTTGGCCGGGAGAAACCGCATCCTCGAGGTCGAACACGATTACGTCAGCGCCCGCAGTAGGGGCCTTTCGGAGCATCTCCGGACGGTCACCGGGCGTAAACAGGACGGAACGACGTGCCATGGCTACTCGCTCGAGTGGAGTCAATAAGAAATGTCGGTATCCATGGTCACGGGCGCGGGGTACAAAAAAACGAGAACCCGATTATTAAGGCCAGAGCCCGCGAGCGTCGTGTGACTCGGCAATCCGCTGTAAGGCAACGATGTACGCCGCATCTCGCCAGGTGACGTCGCGCGCTTCGTATTCTTTTCGGACTCCCTCCCAGGCCTGCAACATCTCGTGTTCGAGTTCTTCGTGGACGCGCTCGAGCGACCAGGCGCGACGGTTGGTGTTCTGAAGCCACTCGAAGTACGAGACGGTGACACCGCCGGCGTTGGCGAGGAAGTCGGGGATGACCGGTATCTCGCGGCGCTCGAAGATTGTGTCGGCCTGTGAAGTCGTTGGGCCGTTTGCCCCTTCCACGATCATGTCAGCCTGGACGTTCCCGGCATTTTCGCCAGTCAACACGTTCCCGATCGCACTCGGGATCAACACGTCGACGTCGAGTTCGAGGAGTTCGGCGTTCGAGAAGTGCTCGGGTGCGTCGTACCCCGAAACCATCCCCGGAACGTCGTCGTGGTCCTGTACGTCGTTCGTGTCGAGACCGTCAGCATCGTAGATTGCGCCGTCGACGTCGCTGACGGCGACAACGCTGGCACCGTGTTTATCCAGATAGCGTGCGGCGTTGGCACCAACACTTCCGAATCCCTGTACGGCGACGGTTGTTTCCTCGATGTCCCAGCCGTAGTAGTCGATCGCCTTCTCGGCAATAATGCCGACGCTGCGACCGGGCGCTTCCTCGCGCCCGTAACTCCCGCCAACGGCAGGCGGTTTCCCCGTCACGATGCCCGGTTGGGTTTCGCCTTCTTGCATCGAATAGGCGTCCATAAACCACGCCATCATCGCTGGATTCGTTCCCATGTCGGGGGCCGGGATGTCTTTCATCGGCCCGATAACCGGTCGCAGCTCCTGTGCGAGCCGTCGCGTAAGTCGTTCCTCTTCGTCTCGGCTGAGCTCTTTCGGGTTGATGACGACACCACCCTTTGCGCCACCGAAGGGGATGTCCATCACGGCACACTTCCAGGTCATCCACATTGAGAGCGCGACACACTCCTCTCTGGTGACTGCAGGGTGGTATCGAAGCCCACCCTTGTAGGGACCGCGAACGTCGTCGTGGTGCGCGCGGTACCCAGTGAGGATTTCGACCGTTCCATCGTCTCGTTTGAGCGGAATCGAAACCTCGTAGACGGAATCCGGATGTCGCAGACGCTCGATTGTGCCCTCGTCGACGTCGAGGTGGGCAGCGGCACGCTCGAGTTGCCTCCGGGCGGTTTCGACGGCTGACTCTGCTTCTGACTCCGGTTCAGTGGTAGATTCTGCGGTTGCCATAGTGGTAGGTCACTCCCGAAATCGCGTCACGCGTGGGCACGATTCGGGAAAATCTGTCCGACAGCACGGCCCTCGATTCTCGGGGGGAACGTCGGAGCAGTCAATGATGATTTTTCGGGCGAATTCTTAACCCTTACTATTACCTATTGAATAGGGCAATTCTTACAGGCCACGCAGCAACCGCGGAAGATATTCGTGTGCCGTTGGATTTTCCATCATAAATCACCGTCGTTATACGCCCGGCTTGCGCACCAACCACCCAATGTCCGGACTGTACTACGAGGAGTTCGAGATCGGCGAACCGATCGAACACGAACGGAGACGCACGATATCCGAAAGCGACAACCAGCGGTTTTGCGATATGACGATGAACCAGCAGCCGTTGCACCTCGACGAGACCTTCGCCGCGGACACCCAGTTCGGCGAGCGGCTGGTCAACGGCATCTACACGATGGCACTCGCCGTCGGCATCTCGATTCCCGAGACGACCGACGGAACGATCGTCGCCAATCTGAGTTACGACGACGTCGAACACCCACAGCCGGTGTTCCACGGCGATACGATTCGCGTCCGCTCGACGGTCACCGACAAGCGCGAAACCAGCGACGGGGAACGCGGCATCGTCACCATGGACGTCGAGGTGTTCAATCAGGACGACGACCTTGTCTGTTCGTTCACCCGAACCGTTCTCTCGCTCAAACGGGAGTTCACCGAAACCGACGACAGCTGACGGGACGGTGGCTAACGAGATTCGACAGAGAGACAAACGGCGGAGCACGGTCACTCGAGGGCAAACCCGGCTACGGATACTCGAAGCCAAACCCGACGACAGTCACTCGAGGCCACCGATAAGCATTCTTAAGCGTCGGGAGAAAAAGGGTCCAGTATGCACCCACGCGACCTGTCCGACCACGTCGCCTACCAGGCGGGTCGAGGCATCGAGGAAGTCGCTCGAGAACTCGGGCGCGACCCCTCGGAGTTCGTCAAACTCGCTTCGAACGAAAACGCCCTCGGGCCCGCACCGGCGGCCGTCGAAGCCATCCAGTCTGCCGCAGCCGGGGTTAGCTCATACCCAAAAGCGACCCACGCCGACCTCACCGCAGCCCTCGCCGACCGCTGGGGCGTCACGGACGATCAGGTCTGGCTAGCAAACGGCGGTGACGGCGCAATCGATTACCTCTCGCGGGCGATGCTCGAGCCCGGGGACGAGATACTCGTACCCGTACCCGGATTCGCCTATTACGGAATGAGCGCCCGGTTTCACCACGGCGACGTCGCCGAGTACGAACTCGCTCGCGACGACGATTTCAGACAGGACGCCGCAACCGTTCTCGAGGCCTACGACGACGAGCGAATCGTCTACCTGACGAGCCCGCACAACCCCTCAGGGTCGACCATCACGCTCGAGGCAATCGAAACGATTGCAACCGAAACCGACGACGAGACCCTCGTCGTGGTCGACGAAGCCTACGGCGAGTTCGCCGACGTCGACAGCGCCGTCGCACTGCTCGAGGGTGAAAACGGCTTCGACCAACGTGAAGACGTCGCCGTTCTTCGAACGTTCTCGAAAGCGTACGGTCTCGCCGGGTTGCGCCTTGGATACGCCATCGTTCCCGAAGCCTGGGCCGACGCGTACGCTCGCGTGAACACCCCGTTTGCTGCGAGCGAACTCGCCTGCCGGGCCGGGCTGGCCGCCCTCGAGGATACCGCTCACGTCGACCGGACCATCGACATCGTCGAAACCGCTCGCCACGCAATGGAAGCCGACATCGCGGCTCACGTCTGGCCGAGTCAGGGGAACTTCGTGTTGGTCAATGTGGGCCGCGACGAGGCGGAAGGTCAGTCCAATAGCGACGGCGAAGCCACAGCCGTGGCCGAAGCCATGCAAACACGCGGCGTCATCGTCAGAGACTGTACGAGTTTCGGACTGCCCGACTGTATCAGAATAACCTGCGGCACCGCAGAAGAAACCCATCGGGCTGTCGAAACGCTCAACACAATTCTCGAGGAGCGAGCGAGCGACACCTCTGTACCCGACGATTCGGGGGTGTCCAAGCCGTGAGGGTCGCCGTCACCGGGACGCCAGGAACGGGGAAAACAACGGCGACGAGGCTGCTCGAGGACCGAATTCAGGATGGGGCGGAGGAACGAGTTCCCCACGAGTCCGGAGCCCTTGACGGGTTCGAAGTCGTTCATCTGAACGAGGTACTCGAGAGCGAGGGTCTGTACACCGACGTCGACGCCGACCGGGACAGCAAAGTCGCCGACCTCGAGGCACTGGAAGCCCACCTCGAGGGGCGAGACGACGTGATCATCGAATCACATCTGGCGCACCATCTGCCGGTCGATCGAGTAGCCGTCTTGCGGTGTGCGCCGGAATCCCTCGAGTCACGACTGCTCGAACGGGGTGAAACCGAAGCGAAGGCACGCGAAAACGTCGAAAGCGAGGCGCTAGACGTCATCCTCGCCGAAGCCGTCGACAGACACGGGCTCGAGTCCGTCTACGAAATCGATACGACGGATCTCGAACCAGCCGCAGTTGCGACGGCGCTCGAGTCGGTACTTTCCGGCGAGCGCGAACCGAGCGCCGGCACCGTCGACTTCGTGGGGTACCTGGCATGACGCTTGATTCGCTCCGACCCTATATCTCCGGCTTCCTCGACCCGTTCGTGCGTGCGTTCGATCGCCTCGGGATGGGTCCCGACGGCGTCAGCGTCATCGCTGGGATCATGGCCATCGCTGCCGGTGTCGCGTTCTATCTCGGCGGGGTGGCCTCGCCGGTCTGGTACGTCGGCGCTGGCTTTCTCGTGTTTTTGAACGGCTGGCTCGACATCGTCGACGGCGCACTGGCACGCGAACAGGGTGTTTCCTCGCCCGCAGGCGATTTGCTCGATCACGTCCTCGACCGATACGCCGACATCGTCATGATCGGCGGACTGGCAGCCGGGATTGGCGATTACTGGCTCGGTTTTCTGGCCGTCACCGGAGTCGTGATGACCTCCTATCTCGGCACCCAGGCTCAGGCCGTCGGCCTCGACCGGGTCTACGGCGGCCTCGTCGGCCGGGCCGACCGCCTGGCAATCATCGGCATCGTCGGCTTTCTGGCCTACCCACTCGAGTCGTTCGAACTCGGCGGCTACGGACCCATCGGGCTCCTGTTACTCTTCCTAGCCGTCGTCGGTCACCTGACCGCACTTCAGCGGTTTACGTACGCCAGAAAGGCGCTGGCAGCCGAATAGCGACGCGCTGTCGTCGCGAACAATGCATGTCGCGATGGAACGGTTACTCGAGGCGCCCCCATACCGGATAGCACACGACTACCCTTCGGAACCCCTCGTGGCATCCCGTTGGCTGCGCCGTATCCTTTATACCGCGTGACGCGTTAGGGTCGGACATGGTTCAGTGCGAGATGTGTGGCGCCGAGACGTCGTCCCCGAAGACCATCAAAGTCGAGGGCGCGAAGCTGGACGTATGTTCGAACTGTACCAGCTTTGGAACCGAGGTGAAACAACCCGGCTCGAGTTCGAGCACGTCGACGAAATACTCGACGAGTTCGGGCTCCGGATCGAGTGGTGGAAGTGCCTCGAGCGGATCGGGTAGCACCAGCAGCCGATCCAGTGGCTCGAGCAGTTCCCGCCGCCGCGATATGTTCGACGACATGGACGAGATCGTCACCGACTACGATGACCGAATCCGTCGCGCACGCGAGGGCAAAAGCCTTAGCCAGTCCGACCTCGCAAACGAACTCAACGAGAAGGCCAGCCTGATCCGCAAGCTCGAGCGCGGTGACACCCTGCCGAGTGACCGCGTCCAGCGCAAACTCGAGAACTTCCTCGACATTTCGCTGACTGGCGGCGGCGGGACGGCCGACGATACCGACTGGGACGGCGGCAAATCGAGCGGCAGTTACACCCTCGGCGACGTCGTCAAGCGAAAAGACTGACCGCTCATCGTGGCCCGGTGCCACGACGTGTTTTGATCAGGTTGTACGTGTCTCGGTACATTCGAGAATCTATACTAGCTAGTGAAAGACATCGCACACCCTATCGCAAGACGGCGTCGCGATAGGCGTGTCAATCGTTTCACTGGCTACAGTATCGACTCCGACGGCTTCGAGTGGCTTTTACACCCCTCACACGTTCTGGACCTCGGAAACGGTGGCTCTGAAGTGGGTGGTTCCTTTACTATTGATATAAGAGTAATTTGCTATTTAAATAATATTAGAGAGTTTATGGGAATCAAACGCCGCCGCTCTGAGGAGTCGCTCGAGGCGGTGCAAAACCGCCGTTGCACAAAGCATTTAGTAGCCACGACACCCCGGTTCAGATATGTTCGTACTGGTCAACCTGAAGACGTACCCGTGTGATCCGGTCGCCGTCGCGGAGGCGGCCGCCGAGGTCGACGACACGACAGACGCCCGTATCGCCGTTGCACCACAGGCTGCCCACCTCGAGGCCGTCGCCGAGACCGGCGTCGAAACCTGGGCCCAACACGTCGACCCAATCGAGTACGGCTCGAACACCGGGCACACGCTCGCCGAAACCGTCGCCGACGCCGGTGCCGCCGGGACGTTGATCAACCACTCCGAACACCGCCTCACGCTCGACGACATCGACGGCTCCGTACAGGCCGCCGAACGGGCCGGCCTCGAGACGGTCGTCTGTGCGAACAACCCACCACAGATCGGTGCCGCTGCGGCACTCGGGCCCGACGCCGTCGCAGTCGAGCCACCAGAACTCATCGGCAGTGGGACGCCGGTCAGCCAGGCCGACCCGGATATCGTGAGCGATGCCGTCGATGCAGCCGGAGCCGTCGATTCTGACGTTACCGTCCTCTGCGGGGCCGGTATCAGCACCGGCGAAGACGTGGTAGCCGCCGGGGAACTCGGTTCGAAAGGAGTCTTGCTCGCCAGCGGCGTCGCGAAAGCCGACGACCCTGCCACCGCACTGGCCGACCTCGTCGCACCCCTGTGACTGTTCACGCTGCCAACCACAGCCATGACCGACCAACACCCAATCGAGGTCGCCCTCGAGAACCAGTTGATGAGCCAGGGCGTCTACGTGACGACGTTCGAGACGAGCGACGACGAGTACGACCGCCTCGAGTACGAGGTCGTTTACGATACTGCATCCGTGACGCCACACGAAGTCGGGACCGTCGTTCGCACCGTCCTCAAACTGGCCGACGAACGTGACGACTGGGAGGCAGGTGGCCTCGAAGTCGTTTCCTGTTCGACCGATGGCGACCGACGTGGCACCTGGCGTGTCGAGCCACAGTGGATACAGGGACTGAACGAAACGATATCCGAAAGCGGCTTTTCGCAGCTCGTTCTGGACACAATTAGTCACGATTCCGGTGGAAATTAGAAAGAGTAATAATGTTTACCTTCATCATCCCTGTAGAGTGACTAATGACCGGAGAACAGGTATTCGTCTCACACGCCCCTTCTGATCTGGAGCTCGTACAGGAACTGTTCTCCACGGTCAAGAATTTTCCATTCGGCGTGCATATCGTGCTCGAGGAGGTCGGCTCCGGTCGGTCGCGAAAACGACTCGAGGGTCGGCTCGCTAACAGCGACATAGTGGTTGCCGTCCTGACGAACCGTTCGGCCGGAAGCCGGTGGATCAACCAGGAGATCGGCTACGCGCTCGCGAAGGGGATTCCGGTGTTGCCGCTGTACGAGACCGAGGATCTGCGCGGCGGTTTCGTTAGCGACGTTGAGGGCGTCAAAATCGACCGAGAGAACCCATCGTTTACTATCTTTAATCTGCTCTGTCGGCTCCGTGGCGAGTTGGCGCCGTTGGGAGCGATGTCGGTACCGAACTGGTACATTCGATTCCCCTGTACGATTCCGGACTGCGGCCATCCGGTTACGCTTGACATTACGCAGGGGCAAACGAAACTCTGGAAACTCCACCAGCACGGCCAACAGTTGACGGCGACCTGTGACATCTGTGAATCGAAATATTACTTCGATCCGGCAACGATCGGTTTCCGTGGCCGTGAAGACGGCATTCAACGTTCTGAGTGAGAACGCGGTAGTTCCTCAACCCACAAGGTGCACCGAACCGATGGGTTCGGCTCACACGTGGACGCGTGACGGAGTACTCAGGTCCGCTCGCGTATGCGAACATCTTACTCGAGAAAATCACACCCCAAACAGTCGTTACTCCAGATTATCGCACCCAATCGACCGCTGCGCGAGTGTGTTATCGAAGCCGGTCGTAGGCTTCTTTGACTAACTTGAACGCAGATTCGCTGCCACTTTTTTTGTCCGGGTGTGCGTGTTTGATCTGCGTGAGAAACGCCTGCCGGATTTCGGCGGTCGTCGCATCTTCGTCCACGCGGAGGATCTCTCGGGCTTCCGCACGACGCATCTTCACGCGGTTGACGACGCCTTTCTCCTCCGCCAGTTCCTTACAGTCCGTACACATCTCTTCGGTTCGGCCGTCGATAGTCGTCACGTGGTAGAGTTCCTCCGTGACCCACTCGTGACACTGGCTACAGAGTTGCCGACGAGTGGCGATTTCAGTGGTTTCGGCTGCCTGTGTGGCCCCGGTATCCGGATCGACCCCGCCCTCGGTTTTTGACTCGCCACCACCGTAACCGGGCGCATCCTCGAGGCAACTCGAACAACAGGTAAGCACCGTCCCATCGGTCAGGACGATATCCTCGAGGCTGCTGGTCGGAAACGTCGAGTTACAGCCGTCACAGCTGTCTCGGGACTGGTCGATAGAGCCGAGTTTCTCGGCGACGTCTCGAGCGTGTTGCTCACAGGTCGGACAACAGGCGAGCCGTTCCCCATCCGGCATCGTCACGGTCGTCAAATTTTCGAGCATGACGGTTTTCCCACACCCGTCACATCGCTCGCGACGTTCGTCAGCCACAGCCATCTGTCAATGCGTTCGTATTCGACCTATATTAGTCCTCCCCTACGGAGTATCAAAGTGGCAGCCGAAAGCCACCACCAGCAGGCCCGCATCCAATATACAACGCTTTTACAACCGACACAAATGGACGAACATGGCCACGCTCATCGGGCTCACGACGAATATTGGTCGACTCACCGAAGACACCGACCGCCTGCTGGTCGCTGCCGTCGACGGACTGGTTATCGCAGCGCTGGCAATCGCCGGACGTGCCCACCACGGCTATCCGATCCTCGACCAGCCACTCGAGACCATCGAGACCGCGGTTCCGTTCCTCCTCGGCTGGCTCTTGCTCTCGATTCCGGCCGGCGCGTACGCTCGAAACACGCTCACATCGCCCCGAGCGGCCGCTCGAGTGACGCTCGTGGCCTGGCTCGCCGCTGCAAACGTCGGACTGCTCGTTCGCTCAGCTCCGTTCTTTACGGGCGGCACCGCGTGGCCGTTCCCGCTGGTGATGAACGGGACCGGACTGGTCGCCCTCGTCGCCTGGCGACTGGCGTACACCGCTATTTCGAAAGAATAGATTCGCGGGTAATGTCCTGACAGAGTCGATGATACACGTCCTGATCGAGCAGTTCGGTCATCGTTTCGTCGACCTGGCTTCGCAGGACAGCCAGACGGTCTTCGAGGACGGCGTACTCCTGGCTCGAGTTGCGTTCTGCCTGTGTTTTCTGGGCGTCGAGCAGCGCCTTTTTCGACGCGAGTGCGAAGAACTCCTGAAGCTGTTCGTCGTAGGTCGAACGCAACAGTAACTGGTCGATAATCGTCGTCAGTTCGTCTTTCGAGACGGGTTTGACCAGATAGTCGTCGAATCCCATACCGATAATATCGAAATCCGGTTCGACCGCGGTCACCATCGCAACCCGGCAATCGAGGTTGCGTTCGCGAATCGTTCCGAGCACCGTATCACCCGATAGGCCCGGCATTCGACGGTCGAGCAGGACGATATCGATAGCTTCGTCTATCGCCTCGAGCGCTTCGTTCCCGTCGTAGGCCGTCTCGACCGAACAGCGGTCGTCCAGCCAGGCGGCGTACAGGTTCGCCAGATCGGGTTCGTCCTCGACGATCAGCACATGTGGATCCGTAGACATTGAGCCTTCCCCAGTAGACGTTGGTATCCGATTCTTCTCACGGAGCCATATGAAGATATCGGGCGATTTTCCCGTTGTAAAAAGTTCATTCCGCCAAGGCGTGAACTCGTGCCCCGAGCGAACGCGCTACTCGAGTTCCGCTTCGATGATCGATCGGCGATCCGCAATCGCCCCTGCGGTTCGCTCGAGTGTGTCTTCCCCGACCGTGACCGAAAGCGTGCCGTCCGTCGTCGTCGCACCGATCGCGGTGACCGGGGCAACAGCGTCGAGCGTCGCTCGAACGGATTCGGGGTCGGTCGTCAACACGAGCGCACGTCCGGGCGTCTCGTGGAACAGTGCCCCAGCGGGGCTGTCGGTCTCGATGGAAACTTCGAGTCCGGCCGTCTCGGTTATCATCTCGGCGAGCGAAACCGCCAACCCGCCGTGGCTGACGTCGTGCGTCGCGAGCGTCGAGTCGTCGTTGGCGACCGTTGCGAGCGCCTCGAGTCGGGCCGTTGGGTTCTCAGGAAGCGTCGGGAACCGGTCGGTTCCGCCCTGCTGGGCCAAATACTCCGAGCCACCGAGGGCGAACGAATCGGTCCCGAGGGCGTCGTCGCCAACGAGCAAAAGCGTCGCATCCTCGTCTGCAGTCGCGGCAAGCGGTGGTGCTTCGTAGCCGAGTTTCGTCCCGACCATCGCGAGCGTTGGCGTGGGTGGAATCGGTCCGCTCACCGAGTCGTTATACAGGGAGACGTTCCCGCCGACGATGGGAACCGACAGCTCCGCACACATCCCGGCGAGACCGTCGACGATCCCTTTGAATCCGCCGTACACGTCCGGCTTTTCGGGATTTCCGCCGTTGAGACAGTCCACGGCAGCCAGCGGCGTCGCACCCTTCACAGCCAGGTTCGTCGCGTTCTCGAGCGCGACGGCTCGAGCACCGGCCTTCGGGCTCGCCGCGGTCCAGTTGGGGGCCGCGCCCGCCGATATCGCAAGACCGCAATCGGCCTCCCGGATCGCAACCAGTGCGGCGTCGTCGCCCGGCGGGACGCTCGTTCGGACCCCCACCTCGTGGTCGTACTGGCGGTAGACCCATCGTTTGGAAGCCGTGTTCGGCGAGCCAACGACGGCGTCGAAAGCCGTCTCGAGGTCGACATCCGGTAACTCGGTGTCGGCTTCGGCGGGCTCGTTCCATGGTAGGTCGTTCATCGGTGCACCCTCCCCGAGGAACTCGGCATCGACGTCGACGACGGTTTCTCGCTCGTCTTGCTCGACTCCTTTGAACGTACAGACGTAGTTTCCGTCGGTCACGTCGCCAATAACCGAACACCCGAGATCGAAGCGGTCAGCAATCTCCCGGACGCGGTCGACGTTGTCGGGTTCGACCTCGTAACACATCCGTTCCTGGGATTCAGCCAACAAGATTTCGAGGGGCGTCATGTTCGGCTCGCGCTGGTGTACCCGCTCGAGTTCGATGTGCGCACCGAGGCCGCCTTTCGCGACGAGTTCGCTCGAGGCACCACCGAGCCCCGCAGCACCGAGGTCGCGAGCCGACTCGATCAGGTTCTCGTCGATCAGTTGCTCGTTGGCCTCGATCAGCAGCTTTTCGGCGTACGGGTCGCCAACCTGCACGGCTGGTCGGTCTTCGGTTTCGGCGTCTTCTGCCAGGTCTTCGCTCGCAAAACTCGCCCCACCGAGGCCGTCACGGCCCGTCGCGTTGCCGACGAGCACGAGTTTGTTGCCCGGCTCCTGAGCGACGGCGGTGACGAGTCTCTCCTCGTTCAACAGGCCGACACAGGCGACGTTCACCAGCGGGTTCCCCTCGTAGTCGGGGTGGAAGTCCACGCTCCCGCCAACCGTCGGCACGCCGATACAGTTGCCGTAGTGGCTGATACCGTCGACGACACCTTCGAACAGGTATCGGGAGTGCTCGCGGTCGAACGAGCCGAAATAGAGGCTATCGGTGAGTGCAATCGGATACGCGCCCATCGAGAGGGTGTCCCTGACGATGCCGCCGACGCCCGTCGCCGCGCCGTCGAACGGGTCGACGTAGGAGGGGTGGTTGTGACTCTCGATACCCAACGTGATGTAGACGTCCGAGTTGTCACCGGCTTCGGGAGTCTCGCCGTCTCCCGCACTCGAGTCATCGTACGACGGGAGTGCGACGACCGCCGCGTCGTCACCCGGTCCCACGACGACCTGCTGACCCTCACTCTCGAAGGCAGACAGGAGGGGTCTCGAGGACCGATACGCACAGTGTTCGCTCCAGAGGTTCTCGAACAGCGCCGCCTCGGCCGGGGTCGGCTCACGCCCCAGTTCCGCGACGATCAGTTCGTGGTCCGAATCGGCTTCACTCATTCACCTAAGTGGTGAAAGCCGGGCCTAAAAGGGGTTTCTATATGCACGTTCGTGAACACCGAGGACGTGATCGAGCGCGTCATCGTCGAGAACCGTGGAACGCTTTCACCGGCAACAATAGCAGGTGCTCTCGTCCGGTTTGGTGTATAGAGGCTCCAACAACCGTGTCGCACCTCCAACCTTTCAACAACCGTGTCGCACCTCCAACCTTTTCGATAGTATTTTGTTCGCGTCCTAATCAGGTTTCTATAATGTCACAGACACAATCAGCGCAGGAGTCGCCGTTCCACAATCCGATGGTGCGCCACGGCGTCGGCATCGGCGGTGCCGCACTTCTCGTCTTTATCGCCGTGTTCTTCCTCGAGGGTACGTTGATGTATCTCGTCCTCGGATTAGCTGTCATCGACGCGGTTCTCACACCGAGAATCCTCAAGATGGCCGTCGAAGAAGACGGTTCGTGAGGGACCGAAGACGGCAACTATAGTAGCCAGTGAAAGTCATTGCACACCCTCTCGCAAGCTGGCGTCGCGGTAGGTGTGTCAATCGTTTCACTGGCTACTATAGGTCCGACGCTTTTTGTAGGATAGCGACAAATTCGCGGGTATGAAAACCATCAAGGACAGCGTCCACGACCACATCGAGGTCGACGGCGTCGCTCGAGACCTCCTCGATACGCCCGCAGTCCAGCGGTTGCGCCACATCGCTCAGTTGGGCACCGTCTCGCTGGTCTACCCCTCCGCGAACCACACCCGGTTCGAACACAGCCTCGGTGTCTACCACCTGGCCTGTCGTGCACTCGAGCACCTCGGTATCGAGGGTCGCGAGGCCAAACGTATCCAGGCCGCCGCGTTGCTCCACGACGTCGGACACGGCCCCTTTAGCCACAATCTCGAGGAACTCACCTACCGAAAAACCGGTCGCTATCACGACGACGTCCACGACCTGCTCGCGACGGGTGATGTCGGCGACGTGCTCCGCGATCACGGCCTCGAGCCAGCGACGGTCGCCGACATCGTCGCCGGCGAGGGTCGCTTCGGCCAGATCGTCTCGGGCGAACTCGACGTCGATCGGATGGATTATCTCGTGCGCGACGCCCACCACACCGGCGTTCCCTACGGCACCATCGATCACGGTCGACTCGTCCGCGAACTCCGGTTCGTCGACGGCGAACTCGTCCTCGCCGAGGGCAACGTCCAGACGGCCGAGAGCCTGCTCGTCGCACGTGCGTTGATGAACCCAACCGTCTATAGTCACAGCGTCGCTCGCATCAGCAAAGCCATGTTGCGCCGGGCTGGCGAACAGCTACTCGAGGCCGAGGTTACCGATGCGGGGACCCTCCAGCGGATGGACGACCACGACCTGATCGCGACGCTACGCTCGAGTGGGGCAACCGCAGCGTTTTCCAAGCGACTCGACCACCGAAATCTGTACAAGCGTGCCGTCTGGGCCGAAATCGACGATGTCCCCGGTGGAATTATCGAGGCCGACCACGCGAACATTCGCGAGTTCGAGCGTGAAATCGCCGCGGACGCCGGGGTCGAGGAAACGGACGTCATCATCGACGTGCCCTCCCGCCCATCGATGAAGGAATCGACGACGCGTGTGCTGGTCAACGGCGAGGTGCGCCAACTCGGCCGACAATCGCCGCTCGTGGACGCCCTTCGGTCCGCCCAGTACTCCCAGTGGCGACTCGGGGTGTACTCGCCAGCGCCCGTCACCGAGGCCGTCGGAACCGCTGCCGTAGACGTGCTAGGACTCGACATCGACGGGCCTCTCGTCACCGAAGTTCGGGACGGGCTGTACGCAACGCTCGACCAGTTCAGCGATTGAGAGGGACGGTCTGACCGCCTCGAGCACGATGTGGAGCGTTTCGAGCGCGGTCCTGGCCGCCTCGAGTCCAAACGACCAACGTTGAAGCCCTCGAGCCCCAAACGCTGGGTATGGAGTACACCGGAACTATCCTGCAGGGGCCGAATCTCGAGCCACGGGAAGGACGGCTCGTTATCGGCGATGACGGCCGTATCGAGGCTATCGAAGAGACGACAGTCGAGAGCGACGACATCATCCTTCCGGCGTTCATCAACGCCCACACGCACATCGGCGACTCGATTGCCAAAGAAGCCGGCGGCGGCCTCTCACTCGAGGAGCTCGTTGCCCCGCCCGACGGCCTGAAACACCGCCTGCTTCGTGCCGCCAGTCACGAGGAGTTGGTGTCGGCGATGGCGACCTCCCTCGAGCACATGGAACGCGCCGGCACGGCGGCCTGTTTCGACTTCCGCGAGGGTGGCGTTGCGGGCGTCGAAACACTCCGTGAGGCGGCCGCTGGACAGTCGATCGACGCCTACGCGTTCGCTCGAGAGTCACTCGAGGCGATGGAAGCCGGCGACGGCTTCGGGGCCAGCGGGGCTAACGATGACACCTTCGACCGCGAGCGGGAAGCGACTCGG